>JAUIKX010000074.1 GCA_030430515.1 Gammaproteobacteria bacterium
GCCTTCACGATTTCTGCGCAGGCGGTGCTAGGTCACAAACCAGTAACCAAAAAAGACAAAGCCCCAATCGCGGATGCAATGGTTGCTTTCAGAGGTAGGGCCTGCGGTGTACGCGGATACGTTCATGGGCGGGATACTACGGGCACTGCATGAAACGATCAAGTGACGTCCCGAACCCTGACACTTTTCGGGACTGGGTGGCTCGGAGCGAGTAAGATCGCGCGCATGCGAAAAGTTGGTTTTGTATCTCTAGGCTGCCCCAAAGCCACTGTCGACAGTGAGCACCTCCTGACCGGGTTGATGGAGGCTGGTGTGGAGCCGGTGGAAGGTATTGGCGACGTGACGGTGGTCAATACATGCGGCTTCATCGATGCGGCTCGCGATGAGTCGCTGGATACCATCGCCCATCTGATCGACTCGGGCAGTGAAGTGGTCGTGACGGGGTGCCTCGGCAGAGAAGCCGCGTTGTTGAAGTCCCGATTTCCGGGGCTGCGTCATATATCAGGGCCCGCTCAGGCCTCGGCAGTCGTCGACGCGGTGCTGAGCGAAGCGCCTCAGCGGGAAGCGTACGGGCTGCCGTTGGGGCCGGCCGGCGTCAAGCTGACGCCTCCCCACTACAGCTACCTGAAGATCTCGGAAGGCTGTAACCACAAATGCAGCTTCTGCATCATTCCGCAGCTTCGTGGTCCTCTGCGCTCCAGACCAATCGATGATGTGCTGCGGGAGGCAGACCGTCTGGCTGAGCAGGGCACGCGGGAGGTTCTGGTGATCGCCCAGGATACGTCAGCTTACGGGCTGGACCTCAGCTACGCGAAAAGGACGTATGCCGGGGCAGAGTACACCAGCCGGATATACGATCTGGCAGCGGCTCTGGGTGACCGGTTCGACTGGGTGCGTCTGCATTACGTCTATCCCTATCCGCATGTGGATGCGCTGATTCCGCTCATGGCTGAAGGGTGCATCCTGCCTTATCTGGATATGCCGCTGCAGCATGCCTCGCCGGAGATTCTGCGTGCCATGAGACGTCCTGCGGCAGTAGAAAAGGTGCTTGACCGTATACGCAGGTGGCGGGAGATCTGTCCGGATCTTGCGATCCGCTCTACGTTCATCGTCGGCTTCCCAGGTGAAACTGACGATGATTTCGCCACCTTGCTGGATTTTTTGGAGGAAGCCCGGCTCGATCGTGTGGGGTGCTTCACCTACTCAGAAGTGGAAGGGGCCCAGGCAAATGAACTGCCGGACGCGGTACCTCACGGCGACAGGCTCGATCGCCAGGAGATCCTTCTGGAAACGCAGAGCGAAATCAGTGCAGAAAAGCTTGCAGCGCTCGTCGGTCGAAGCATTCAGGTCATCATTGATGACGTGGATGAAAACGGAGCGACCGGCAGGTCGCAGCGCGATGCACCGGAGGTGGATGGCGTGGTTTACGTTGACGACCCGCGCGGACTGCAGACAGGCGATCTCGTGTGGGCCCGGGTCGATAGCGCAACAGAGCACGATCTGCATGCCAGCGCCTTGGGACAACGGCTGGATTTGAAGTAGAATAAGAGGGTGCCAGTGCTTCCGGCGCGCCGGAAGTCTTCGAGATCATCATTCAATCAGACAGGAACATTCGAACGCGCCATGTGGAAACTCATTGAGGACTTTTTCGACCAGAGCTGGATCATGAAGATCTTTATCGCCTGGGGATGGCTCGCGGTACTCATCATGGGCGCCGGTATCATCGACGGCATCGCTAACTTTTAAACCCCTATTTGAAGGCTGACACGCATGTGGCTCGCCAAGCTCTCTGATGCCCAGCGGCGGGCCCTTCTGGGTCTTGCCTACGACGTCGTGGTGTCTGACGGTATTCTCGACCCTAACGAAGAAGGCATGCTCAACGACTTCAAGCTGGAAATGGGCTTTTCAGCAGATTTTGAGCTTGAGTACCTGCCGCTCGAAGGCATCGAATCGGTGTTCGAAAGCAGGCAGTCACGTGTGGTCGTCATGATCAACCTGCTGCGGCTGAGCTATGTGGACGGTGCCTTCGAGATTGAAGAAGAGTGCCTGCTGAAAGAAGTCAGCAAGGTGTTCGGCCTGTCTGACGACGAGTTTCAGCTGCTCGACAATTGGGTGCGACGCTGGCTGTCACTTCAGGAAGAAGCGCTGAGCCTGATGGCGTGACCTGCTGTCAGCCTGTCAGCCTGTTTCCGCGAGAGAACCTGCGAAGTAGTCTTCCAGCACCTGCAGCTGAGCCTGAACGGTTTCCGCATCGAACTGCAGTGCCGAGTCCGGTCTGAAGCGGATACCGCATCGGTAGCCGTAGTCCAGCGTTGTGCAGTTATGCACGACACCCACGATGTCGTGCAGCACTTCTCCCGCCAGATTGAGCGTGACGTAACATTGACAGTCTTTCTTGAGCGGCTGATCGAGGCACACAGCAACGCCGTGCCGGTTGAAATCGACAATCGAGCCCTGCAGGCGCGAAAGGCGTCCTTTGACGCGTAGTGAGATGCTCAGTCCTGAAGCATCGTATCTCGGAAAGCTCCTTCTTTCGTGTGTACCGAGTTGATTCATGGAGCAGTATCGGCAGTCGGCTGATTTACAAACCTACTCTTGAACTGCCCGCCTTACTGTGAGCGAGTGCTCAACAGAACACGTTTCGCTTCGTTGAGCTGTTGGGCGAGGTAGGTGGAACCGCCGTGATCAGGGTGAACTTTCTGCATGAGCCGGCGGTGTGCGCCGATGATTTCCTCCCGGGTTGGTTCGCCATCGAGCCCCAGTATGCTGCAAGCCTCATCGACGCTCATACCGGGGTCTGAAGGACCGGTCGGTGCGCTGCCATGTTTGCTGCGCCAGTTTCTGAGCAGGAGCGCGATCAGTACAATGACGGCTGCGAAAATCAGCAGTTTCAAGTTCTATACTCCCAGGCAATACGCTCTACAATAGCGCTTCCCAAGGAGGTTGGCATTGGAACGAGCAGAGCTTGAGCGTTGGTTGGAGGAGCTGAGTGTGGAGCATCGAGACCTCGATGAGGTCATCAGTCATCTCATCGATACCGGCCATCATGACAACATGCGGGTCCAACGCCTGAAGAAACGTAAGCTGAAACTGAAGGACATGATGAGCCGCATCCAGAGCCAGCTGATACCGAACCTGGACGCATGACCGCCGAGGCGCTTCTGACGGTCGCCATCTCTTCGCGAGCCCTGTTCGACCTCGATGAGAGCAACCGGGTTTACGAAGAAGAGGGCCTCGAGGCATACCGCCGGTATCAGATTGCCAACGAAGAGCAACCACTGGCCCCGGGCGAAGGTTATGCTCTGGTGAAAAAGCTCCTTAATATCAATGAGATGCTTGGAAAACATCGAGTTGAGGTGATACTTCTGTCGCGCAACTCCGCCGACACCGGCCTGCGCATTTTCAACTCGATCGAAGCGCACGGGCTCGATATCAGTCGGGCCGCTTTCTGTGGCGGCAACCCGCCCTATCGGTACGTGCGGGCGTTCAACAGCGATCTGTTTCTCTCAACGCAGGCGGAAGACGTTCAGCGGGCGCTCGAGCACGGCATTGCTGCAGCAACCCTCATGGCGAGGCCGGCAATCTCACCGACGTCCGCTGAGGTTCCTGAGCTGCGTATCGCCTTCGATGGAGACGCTGTGCTGTTTTCAGATGAAGCAGAGCAGGTTTTCCAGCAGCAGGGGCTCGAAGCCTTCAGCGCCCATGAGCGCGAACGGCGCGATGAAACACTTAAGGGTGGGCCTTTCCGTGCGTTTCTCAGCGCGCTTCATGCGCTGCAGGCGGAATTCCATGTGGACGAGTGCCCGATCCGTACGGCGCTCGTGACGGCAAGAAGTGCACCAGCGCACGAGCGTGTGATCAGAACGCTGCGCGCCTGGGATGTGCGGCTCGATGAGTCTCTGTTCCTTGGGGGGATGGAAAAAACCGAATTCCTGAGTGCATTCGGTGCTGATATTTTCTTCGACGACCAGCCGATCCATTGCGAGCGCGCCAGCGATGCGGTAGCGGCAGGGCATGTGCCGAGCGGAGTGACGAATCGGTAGGGTGGTCGGCGTGATTTGGTTATACTCGTCCTGCTTTTTATAACTCAGCGCGTTCTACGCAGCTCTTTCACCGCAGCCCTCTAAACGCAGAATAAAGGTCCAGCATATGAAGCTGCAGCAGCTCCGTTACATCTGGGAAGTTGCCCATCACGATCTCAATGTGTCCGCGACGGCGCAGAGTCTGTTTACCTCCCAGCCGGGCATCAGCAAGCAGATCCGACTTCTCGAGGACGAGCTAAACGTCGAGATCTTCGCTCGCAGCGGCAAGCATCTCACCCATGTCACCCCGGTCGGCCAGGAAATCATTCAGATGGCGGGGGATATTCTGCGCCGCGCCGAAGACATCAAACAGCTGGCGCAGGAGTACAGCAACGAAAAGCAGGGCTCGCTGTCCATAGCGACGACCCATACCCAGGCGCGCTATGCGCTGCCAACCGTCATTCAGGGCTTTCGCGAGGAATTTCCGGAAGTCTCGCTGCAGATGAATCAGGGGACGCCGGCTCAGATCGCCGAGCTTGCAGCCGAAGGGGCTGTGGACTTTGCCATCGCGACTGAAGGTCTCAACCTGTTCAACGATCTGGTCATGATGCCCTGCTATCGGTGGGACAGGAGTGTGGTGGTGCCGAAAGGGCATCCGCTGGCATCCCGCTCACCTCTGACGCTGGCCGATGTGGCTGAGTTTCCAATCGTCACCTACGTGTTCGGGTTTACCGGTCGTTCGAAGCTGGATGATGCGTTCGTCAGTGCCGGCCTGACACCGAACGTTGTGTTTACGGCGACCGATACCGACGTGATCAAGACCTACGTTCGCCTCGGCCTGGGTGTTGGCATCATTGCCTCCATGGCGTTCGAGGAGGAAAACGATACAGACCTCACCGTGATTCCCGCAGATCATCTGTTCGAGTCTTCGGTGACTCATATCGGGTTCCGCAGAGGCACCTTTCTGCGTCGATTCATGTACGATTTCATCGAACGTTTCGCGCCTCATCTGACACCGGAAATGGTGGATGCGGCGGTGGCCTGCAGCACCCGTGCAGAGCGTAACCGGCTGTTCGAAGATCTGACGCTGCCTGAACGCTGACACAAAAGAAAAAATGAGGAGCTTCGTGTGAATATTGTCTGCCTTGATCTCGAGGGTGTTCTGATTCCTGAGATCTGGTTGGGCGTTGCCGAACGAACCGGCGAGGAAAGGCTGACCAAAACGACCCGCGACATACCGGTATACGATGACCTCATGCGTTACCGGTTGGACATCCTGGAAGAAACCGGCATCGGTATCGATGTCATTCAGGAGGTGATCGGTGGATTGGATCCGTTGCCGGGTGCTCAGGACTTCCTCGATGAGCTGCGGCGCGAGTATCAGGTGGCCATCCTTTCCGACACGTTCTACGAGTTCGCAATGCCGCTCATGAAAAAGCTGGGCCATCCTCTGTTGCTGTGCCATCGCCTTGAAGTGGCGGCAGGCCGTATTGCCGGCTACAGGCTCCGCCAGCCGGACCCGAAGAGGGCGTCTGTGAAAGCATTCCACAGCCTGAATTATCGCGTTACTGCCGCAGGGGACTCCTACAACGACGTGGCAATGCTGGAGGAGGCGGATGCAGGGATCTTCTTCTGCGCGCCCGACAACGTGCTGGCTGAGTTCCCCCAGTACCCGCACGCGGAAACCTACGACAGACTATTGGAGCTGATTGAGGCCGCGCAGTAAGCGGCCGATCTTCGCTTCGATCTCTTCGAGCTCCTCGCTCGCTTGTGAGTCGGCGACGATGCCGCCGCCGCCCCAGACATGGAGCTCATTGTCTGAATACACCGCTGTACGTATGGCGACGTTGAAGTCGAACTGACCGCTACTGTCTACGTAACCGATGGCGCCGCAGTACGCTGAGCGGCCGACGGGTTCCAGCTCGTTGATGATGTCGATGGCCTTGATCTTGGGCGCGCCGGTAATGGAGCCGCACGGAAAGATCGCCGCAAGCGCTTCCCATGCACCCACGCCGGGCCTGGGTCGGCCCGAGACGACACTCTGCAGATGGTGCACGTTGCTGTGACGTGTCGCGTGGCAAAGTGCATCCACCTGCACGGAGCCGATCTCACAGATACGCCCGAGATCGTTTCGTAGGAGATCGACGATCATCAGGTTTTCCGCGTGGTTCTTGCTGGAGCGACGTAGCTCATCGGCGAGCCGGCGGTCTTCCGCAACGTGGCTGGCGCGTGGCGCGGTACCTTTGATCGGCCGTGTGCTGATGACACCGTCCCGGCCATATGCGAAACGCTCAGGCGACACGCTGAGCACCACGCCTTCTTCATAGTTCAGGAGTGCGCCATAAGATGCGCCTTGCAGACGCTGGAAATCGCTGAAAAGCGCCAGCGGGTCCCCGGAGCAGCTGGCTGCGAAATGGCGGGCGAGATTCACCTGATAACAATCGCCTGAAAGTATGTGCTCCTTCAATTCGGCAAACGCTGCGCGGTATGCGTCTTCGCTCATCGTGGACCTGAAGGGCGAGGTCAGTGCATATCTCTGTTTAAGAGGGACACGTGGACTCCGGAGCGCTTCCATCACTTCGTCGGGCGGCGCACTCCGGCCGACGACGCAGGTTTGCTGAAGGCGATGATCTGCCACCACAGCCCAGTCGTAGATCCCGCCTCTGAGCATGGGCATGCCTGTGGGGTCGGCTGGTGCCTGCACCTGGCGCTCACAGCTCGCGTGCAGTGGATAACCCAGGTAGCCGATGAACCCTGATGTAAATGGTGGTGAGGCTCGCTGATCGGGTGCGGCAGGGTACCGTATCCTGAGCGCCTCGAACGGGTCTTCCGTCGTGATGGCTTCGTCGCCGATCTCAAGCCGCCTGCCGTCGAAGCGCACAGTAGCGCTCGGCGCTGCGGCCAGGATATCGTAGCGTCCTCCGCGCCTGCCGCTGCTGGTGAGCCAGGCCAGATCTTCAAACCGTGCGAGACGGCTTGCGACCTCGGTTAGATCCGCTGAGTAAGGCAGTATTAGAAAATGCGGTATTGTCGACAATTTAGGCTTGACCGGCAGATATCACCCCAATAGAGTGTCAACAACTCAGGTATTGTCAACAATATAGAGGGCTCTTGGCCGACATCCTACAGCAACCGGAGCAGGGCGCAACGCGGGCTGAAGCGGTTCTGAAGCAACTTCAGACGGCGATCGTGCAGGGTGAGCTGGCACCCGGCTCCAAGCTCATTGAGGCGGAGCTTGCACGCCGTTTCGGCACGAGCCGCGGGCCGTTGCGAGAGGCCATTCGTGACCTCCAGGCGCGACGCCTGGTGCGTACAACGCCCAATGCAGGCGCGCGTGTGGCGTCTCTCAGTGCCCAGGAGCTGGCGGCGCTTTACGAAACCCGCGAGGCGCTCGAAGGCATGGCCGCGCGGCTTGCCGCGACGCGCATGAGCGTCGAGCAGATCGACGAGCTCGAAACGCTGCTCGAGCAGCATGCCGTGCGTATCCGTTCTGATCAGGGCGTTGGTTACTACCAGGAGGAGGGCGACTACGATTTCCATTTTCGTATCGTGCACGGCGCCGACAATCCCGTGCTGGCCAACGTACTGCTCGATGATCTTTATCAGCTCATGCGCATGTACCGTTATCGCTTTTCCGTTGGCTCCGGCAGAGCCGATCGGGCGCTCGAGGAGCACTTTCGTATTCTGGAAGCCATCAAGGATCGTGACGGTGAGCTGGCGGAACTGCTCATGCGTCGACACATCGGTGCGGCCGGAAGTCGGCTGAAGAACGAAACAACCCAAGACACGCAGAACACACCAATCACAAAGGAGTAGCAGATATGAGCGCAGGACAACGTTTCCGCGACGCGGTGGAGCGGGAGAAACCGCTGCAGATTCCGGGCACGATCAATGCCTACGCGGCAATGCTGGCAGAGCACACGGGCTTTCAGGCGGTTTACCTATCTGGCGGCGGCATCGCCAACGCCTCTTACGGGTTGCCGGACCTCGGTATGACGTCGATGAACGACGTGCTCGAAGACGTGCGTCGCATCACCGCGGCGACGGAGTTGCCGCTGCTCGTCGATATCGACACCGGTTGGGGCGGCGCGTTCAATATTTCGCGCACCGTCAAGGAATGCATCCGCAGCGGCGCTGCGGCGGTCCACATTGAAGACCAGGTCGCACAGAAACGCTGTGGCCACCGGCCCAACAAAGAGATCGTCACCATCGAAGAGATGGAAGACCGCATCAAAGCCGCTGTCGATGCCAAGACGGACGATGCGTTCGTCGTCATGGCGCGAACGGATGCGCTGGCCGTCGATGGTTTCGATGCCGTTGTCGAGCGTGCCGAGCGCTTCGTCGCAGCAGGTGCCGATATGATTTTTGCTGAGGCCATGACGGACATCGAGATGTATCGGCCGGTCGTGGAAGCTGCCGGCGTGCCCGTGCTGGCAAACCTGACAGAATTCGGTCAGACACCTTTGTATACTACGGACCAGCTTCGGGATGTGGGCATCAGCATGGCGCTCTACCCGCTCTCCGCCTTCCGGGCGATGAGCAAAGCGGCTCTGGCCGTTTACGGCGCCATCCGAAACGAAGGCACTCAGGAGTCGGTCGTTGACCTCATGCAGACGCGCATGGAGCTCTACGATCACCTGGGTTACCACGACTACGAACAGAAACTGGATGAACTCTTTGCGACCAATCGGGAGGCGAAATAATGGTAGATAAGAAACTGGGCGGCGCGGGGCTGCGAGGTCAGAGTGCCGGCGAGACTGCCCTGTGTACCGTCGGTAAAACGGGCTCCGGCCTGACCTATCGCGGCTATGACATTTCAGAGCTTGCGGAGCACGCGACGTTCGAAGAAGTGGCCTATCTGATTTTCTTCGGCGAGCTTCCCAATGCCGCGCAACTTGCCGAGTACAAAACCACGCTTCGAGGTCAGCGCAAGCTGCCGGAACCGCTTCTGGAGGTGCTCGAACGCATACCGGCCGACGCGCATCCAATGGACGTCATGCGTACCGGTTGCTCCATGCTTGGCAATCTCGAACAGGAAGGGGATTTCTCGAACCAGCAGAAGGTTGCCAACCGCCTACTTGCCGCGCTGCCGGGCATCATCAATTACTGGTACCGCTTCTCGCACGATGGGGTACGTATCGATACCGATTCCGACGAAGACTCCATTGCCGGTCACTTTCTCAAGACCCTGACCGGTGACAGTCCTTCAGAGCTGCACCAGCGGGTCATGGATGTCTCCCTCATTCTCTATGCAGAGCACGAGTTCAACGCATCCACCTTTACGGCCCGGGTCTGCGCCTCGACGCTGTCGGACCTGCACAGCTGTGTCACCGGTGCCATCGGCAGCCTCCGTGGGCCGCTGCATGGCGGCGCCAACGAAGCGGCCATGGAGCTGATCGAGAAGTTCTCCAGCCCGGAAGAGGCCACGCAGGGCATTCTCGGCATGCTCGAGCGCAAGGATAAGATCATGGGCTTCGGCCATGCGATCTACCGCACTTCCGACCCGCGCAACGCCCTCATCAAGAAGTGGTCTGAAAAGCTGGCTGAAGAAACGGGTGATCCGAAGCAGCTCTATCCGATCTCCTGCGCCATCGAGAAGGTGATGTGGGATGAGAAGGAGCTGTTCCCGAACGCCGACTTCTTCCATGCGTCTGCGTACAACTTCATGGGCATACCCACGAAGCTGTTCACGCCGATCTTCGTCTGCTCCCGTGTCAGCGGCTGGACCGCACACTGCATGGAGCAGCGCAGCAACAATCGCATCATCCGCCCCAGCGCCGACTACATCGGCCCTGATGCGCGATCCTTCGTTGCCATCGAGGATCGCTGATTCGAGCTCTGCCGGCTGGCAACCCGGTTATCGAGTTGTCAGTCGAGCCATGCCCGATGCACCGTAATACTTCGCCCTTCGTACTCTGAGCTGGTGTAGAGAAAGAGGTCGTGAACCAGTGTGCTGCGGTCGGGTCGTATGCGGTCCAGAGGTACTCTGACCCGCTGATGTCCCGGCTGGAGCGGCGTTATGGCGAAATTGGTGATGCCTTCTCCCGGTACCAGCAGAAGCCCGACAAACAGATCGAGGGTTGTTCCTGCGCTGACCGTGATTTCCAGATGTAGCATGTCGTATTCGCGCCACCGGCTGCGTACCTGGACCCCCTGATCGAAATGTATACCGGGCCACACGGAGCCATCGACAATCAGCCGCAAACCTGCGGCATCCTGCTCTGTGGGCGCCGTGGAGCGGGCAGATCGCCGGCTTCGAGGGTCCGCCCCGTCCAGCAGCACTGGAAATGCTCTGGCCATGTGACGATTATCCATCGCCGCGGCTGCCAGCTGCGCTGAGCATGTGGTGACACAGATTGCTGCGAGCACGGGCAGGAGCCGGCGCTTCGGATCTCGAATGTACTCCCAGGCAGACCACGCGGTGAGAATGCCGGCACCGTTTCTCAGCGCGTCCGTGAAGCTCGCATCGCGGCTGGTGAACCATTGAATGAACTCGGTGCCTAACGCGAGCAGCAACGCAGCGGGCAGGGTTGTGCGCCAGCTGCCGAGAAGATACCGCAGCGCGCAAGTCACTGCGAAGAACCACGGCAGATGGAGTGCGTTCTGCAGGGCCTGGTGTAAGGCATCGTTGCCGGGCACCGCAAAGAGTTGTTGAGCGATGATCAGACCAGAAATGAACAGAATCAGAGGCACTCGGTGGGCAGCTGCCGCCGTTGCCATCGTCATATGCATGTCCTGGATTGTCGTGAGGTTCTTTGTTCTCAATGCGTTTTCTGAATCCTTTGCCCGCGAGTACGCGCGTATGGATCTGGTCGTCGAGTCGAGCAGCTGGCGGGTCAACTGGATCGACCGAATTATAAGCGCAAAAAATGTGACAGTCTCTTCGTGGGATGGTTCAGCGCTGTTTGAGGCGCGAGGGGTTGAGTTGGATTTCAGTCTCAGCGTTCTGCTCCATGGCTGGGGGGAGGGGATCTACCAGGTCTATGTGCACCAGCCGACGATCTTCATTGAGGGCTCGGTTGCTTCCAATAACTGGACGGTCTGGCTCGAACACCTCCGACAGGAGAAGTTGCAGTCCGGATCACGGTTCTTGCTCGAACGGTTCTACGCAGATGTGGTCACGGTGAACTGGTTGAATGGCCTCGATGAGACCGTCTTCGACAACGGTGTGCTGACGGCACGGAATCTGTACCTGCCGATCGACGACCGGGGCGCTGAAAGCCGCTTCGAATTTTATGCCCGAGCGGGTGGGGGCAAGCTGAGTCTGACCGGTTCGGCGAACCCGCTGCGCTGGCAGCAATACAGTTGGTCGCCGCTGCTGGGTGCGGCGCTTGCGCTCGAAGGTGTTGACGAAAGGGTCAGCGTAACGCTGGGTACACCGCAGAACGGGGTTCGCCTGCTTACAGCAGGTCGATGATTCTGCTGTACTTCAGTACGACTTCCCGGCGCTTCTCCATGGGCCCCACAATAGTCTCGTCGTCGATCTCGTTGTACACCAGATACAGACCGGCGTTTGCTGACTGCAGCCAGGAAAACCGCACATTGGTCGCCACGAGGTCCCTTCTGTCGTCGTACTGCACCAGGGCCTGGAGCTGGATCTTCGGCGTGAACGACCAGGTCATTCGCAGCCGCGCGACGTTGACCTCGAACGCACCGTTGTCGAAGGGCAGGTCCACATCATTGTAGTTCCAGGTCAGCTCTGATGAGAAGCGATCACGGAATCGGTAGCGAAGCGTCGAAGCGGCAGACGTTCGGTGGCCGCCGAAGAATCCGCCGACTTTTATGTCGCTTTTGACGCTCCAGGGTGCCGCTTCATCGGTCAGTACGACAAACTGGGCTTCATGGTGATCGTAGTCGCCCGGCAGAACCTGGGTTCCGGGGTTAATCTGGAAAGGCTCGCGTACGCCTTCGTGGATGAAGTTGACGCCGGTATGTATTTCGAAACCGTTCTGCCATTCCCAGTGATTGTCCACGTGCATGAAGCCGCTTTCCCAGAAGCCGCTGCTGTCGTGATGGGTGCTGACGAATAGATGCGGTCTCAGCTCATGCAGGTTCCATAGATCGTCCGGACGGTAATAGCGCATGATGAAGAAATCCGCCTTTTCGTAGTCACGGCGCCTCAGGAAACCCACTTCCGGATTGAAGTCCTCACCCACTTTGGTGTATCCGGCAGCGCTACTCCAACGCTCGGAGGCATAGGCCGCACGAAGGCGCCATGCCTGGTCATCGCCGTTGAGCCCCGGCGTTTCGGTCGCTGCGGCGTAACCGGAAAGGAGCCAGTTTTCGCCGCTGCCGAGGCGTCCGAACCGGAAGGTGCACCCGACGGTGCACGGCACCTTGCCGCCTCGCTCTCAGGGTCGGCCCTGGGCGACACCGCATCGGCGCTCGTCGAGGACTACGAACGCCGGGCCAACGAGCGCCTCGCCGAGATCGGCGCAGACGGCGGCGACAACATCCGTCTCGACCTCGACGCTGGAGACGCCCAGCTCCGCCGCGTTGACGGCACCTCGGCGCTCGACATCGCCGTCACCGGCACGCTCGACTTCGGCTGGCCCGGCGACGACGACGCCGTCGTGCCCGGTCAGATCTCCCTGTCGGCGCGCCTGCTCGTCGGCCTGACGCTGCAGAACGATGACGGCGCTGCCGACATCGTCGTCGTGCCGGGCGCATCGGGCTTTCATGAGATCGCATTCGACGACGACGCGCCCGACCTCGACGAAGGGTCGAGCGGCGCTGACCCGATCACCGATGCCATACAGGACGGCGTGCGAAGCGCGCTGGCAGAGACACTGGGCGCGGTGCGCGTCGCACGACTCGAGCCGCTGCCGCTGGGAGACAGCGAGGTCACGCTCACGCCGGTCGAGGTCCGGGCCGTGACGCCGACGAACGAGCTCGTCGTCACGTTCCGGAGCAACCTGCCTGTCGACGCGGCGAACGACCCGGCCGGACTCATCGAAGGCGCCGACGCTGCGGTCTGGCTCGACGACGACGTGCTCGGTCCGATGCTCCGTACCCTCACCGAGTCGATCGGTGGTCGAGCCATCGACAGGAAGGGGCGCCCCGGCGGAGATATCCGCGCCTTCATCAACGACGTCGAAACCCGTG
>JAUIKX010000075.1 GCA_030430515.1 Gammaproteobacteria bacterium
TAGCTTGCGATACGCGACGGGCCGTCCAGCACCGGAGAATTCTCCCTGGAGATGTGGGCGGCTCCCGCCAATGTGGTGCAGGACGGCCCGTCGCGTATCGCAAGCTATGCCGGCGGCAGCGATCGGCGCAACTTCATGCTGGGCCAGACTCAATACGACTACGACGCCTTCGTGCGGCATGAGAACACCGACGAAAACGGCGACCCACGCTTATCCACCGCCAGCGCCGACGAAGACCTGCAGGCCACACTGCAGCACGTGGTACTCACCTACGACCCGGTGAGCGGCCGACGCATCTACGTCAACGGACGTTTTACTGATGACGTGGACCCGATCGAAGGCGGCAACCTCAACGACTGGGACGACACCTTCGCTTTCGCTCTGGCCAGCGAAGTGGATAACGACAACCGCTGGGCCGGCACCATCAGAATGGTCGCGGTACACAACCGGGTGCTCACCGCCGAGCAGATCCAGCAGAACTTCGAAGCCGGGGTCGGCGAACGCTACTTCATGCTCTTCAACGTGAGCGACCATGTTGATGTGGATGACGCCTATGTGGTGTTCGAAGTGTCACAGTTCGACTCCTACAGCTACCTGTTCAACGAGCCCTTCTTCACCATCCTGGATGGCGACGCGACGCCGGGCAGCTTCCCGCTCAGCGGCATGCGCATCGGCGCCAACGGACGTGAGATCACTGTCGGCCAGGCGTACCAGAACATCAACATGAACATCGACGACGCCACTTACACCGCATCCGAAGGCATGTTGCCGATCTCGGGGCTCGGTACGGTGGTGCCGCTGGAAAAAGGGCCTTCGCTGGATGAGTTTTTCCTCACCTTCGAACAGCTCGGTGACGCAACCAATGTGGTGGTGGAAGCCGATCCTGTGGCACCGCCGCCACCGGCAGATCAGCCACGGGATCCTGCGCTGGGCATTCGGGATTTCGCTGAGGTACACGCCACTATGTCGAAAGTTACCGGCATCCCGGCCAACAATGCGGAGGTCAGCGCCACCTACGATCTCGTTCGCCAGGCGATGCCGGTGGGCACAGGCCTCGGCGGCTTCGTTTCCTCGCAGCAGATGGGTGTCACCCAGCTCGCCATCAAGTACTGCAGCGTACTGGTGGACGATTCTGCCGCCAGATCGTCGTACTTCCCAGGCTTCGACTTCAACGCTGACCTGTCCACGGCATTCAATGATCGCAGCCTGGTCATCGACCCGCTGATGTCAAACATGGTAGGCAACGGTCTGGCCGATCAGCCCGGCGTCGTCGAGCTGAGTGGTGAGATCAACGATCTGATCGACCGGCTGTCGGCCTGCGGCGGCAGCTGCGAAGCCGACAGAACCGAACGAATTGTCAAAGCCGCCTGCGCCGCCGTGCTCGGCAGTGCAGCCATGATGGTGCAGTAAGGAGAAATTCATGCGTCGCAAAAATCAACGCAGCTACGACGACCCGATCTGCCACCCCGGCCACAGGCGGCCGCGCACCCGGCGGGAATTCCTCGCTCAGGGCTTCATTGCCGGCACCGGCACCTTGCTCGGAGGAGCAGGGGTCACGCTCGGCAACAACGCCCATGCGACTTTGTCACCCGACCTGCTGCCGCTGATATCAGACTGCGGTATCGCCACACAGGGAGCCGGCAAGATCCCGTTCATTGCCTTCGATCTCGCCGGAGGCTGCAGCCAGGCAGGCTCTAATGTGCTGGTAGGCCAACAAGGCGGTCAGATGGACTTTCTGAGCACGTCCGGTTACGAACGTCAGGGGCTTCCCGGAGACATGGTACCGCCGGTAACCAACCCGCAAACGGGCACCAACGACTTCGTCGACACGACGCTCGGACTTGCGTTCCACTCAGACAGCGCCTTTCTGCGCGGCATGATGACCCGGGTTTCACCCGCGACCGCCGCCAACATCAGCGGCGCGGTGATCCCCGCGCGCTCGGAAAACGACACCGGCAACAACCCGCACAATCCAATGTACGGAATCGCCGCTGCAGGAGCAGATGGCTCGCTGCTGTCGCTGATTGGTTCCGAGAACACCGACTCCGGCGGCAACTCCATGGCACCACAGGCGATGATCAACGAAGCGTTGCGCCCCACAAAAGTAGACCGCCCCAGCGACGTCACCGGGCTCGTCGATGTAGGCGACCTGACCGCCGTGCTCAGCCAGCAGGACGCGGTCGCCGTCATGGAGTCGATCTATCGCATATCCGATCAGAAGATGAGCGCGGTGGATGTCGACGACAACATCATTACCTCCGACGACGTGCTGAAAGACCTGGTGCGCTGCGGCTATCTGAAAAGCGCAGACCTGGCCGACCGTTTCGGCAACCCCGCCACACTGGACCCCGCTGGAGACCCGGAGATCGTTGGTGCCACGGGCATTTTCTCCAGCACTGAATTTCTATCAAACGACACCACCGGACGGGAGTTTCGCAAGACCGCGTCCGTGATGAAGATGGTCATCAACGGATTCGCCGGTGCAGGCACCGTGGAGATGGGGGGTTACGATTATCACGGCGGCCGCCGCGCAGAGGGCGAGGTGAAGGATTTCCGCGCCGGTCAGTGCATGGGCGCCTGCCTGGAGTACGCCGCCATTCGCGGCGTGCCCCTGATGCTATACGTCATGTCCGACGGCTCTCTGTCGTCAAATGGGGTCATCGACAATTCAGTAGACGGCCGCGGCAAAGGTGAGTGGAGCAGCGATAACCAGCAAACAGCAGCACCGTTCTTCCTGGTGTACAACCCGAGCGGCAGGCCGACCCTGATGGGCGGCACACCGGATCTGCAGGCCCGACACCAGCAGATCGGCCACATGCGCGCTGATGGCTCTGTAGAAACTGCAGCCACACCGGCAGCCAACAACGTCAACCTGCTCGCGGAAACTGTGGTGCTCAACTACATGGCACTGCACGGGGAACAGGGCAACTTCGCGTCCGCCCTGCCTTTCACCGGCCTGGCGTCGGCCATGTGGGACGATCTGACCGCCTTCGAGCCCATTGTCAACGGAGTCATTACCAACCCGCTATAGTTGGTGTATGAACACACGTTTGACCAGGGACTGTCCGCGCATTGGCGAGGCATACTGCGGCTTCGATGATCCGGCTGCCGCCGTTGCCGACTGGCGCAACCGCTGGCGGCTGGAGCGGCAGAATCTGCTCCGCTCCGAGCAGCAGGCAAGGCAAGCCCAGGCCACCGGTGCCGCGCGCGAGCGTCTCGACAGATTCGCCGAAGCCTGCAGCGCACAGCGGACCAGCATCGAACGCATCCTCGCACCGCTGCTGGGTAACGACCGCGGCGGTGCCCGGGAAACGCTGATCGGGTTGAAAACCCGTTTGCCGAGCCACCATGCACCATCCAGCTACGCGGCAAACATCTGCCGGGATTGGGTCTGGGGCCAGCAGGAAACCCGCCAGGCGCTGGAGATACTGATGCAGCTGCACCCGATCCGTGGTTCGGTTCTGGTGCTCGGCTCCGGCGCCGGCGGTCTCGCCCACGCGCTTGCCGAGCACGCCGATGAGGTCGTTGCGCTCGACAGCAATCCGCTCCTGAGCCTGATCGCCTCCGAGATGAACGGTGGTAAGCCTCAGCCGTTCGTGGAATTTCCACTCAATCCACGCGGCGATGTCGCTGTCGCTCACAGGCTCGAGCCCGGCATCCGTCGATCCAACCTGATTCACGTGTGGGCCGATGCGTTGCGCGCACCCTTTGACGATAACGCCTTCGATGTGGTCATTACGCACTGGTTGATCGATGTGATCGATGCAACTCCGGGCACGCTGGCAGCACACGTCAACAAACTGCTGAAACCCGGAGGCAGCTGGCTCAATCAGGGTTCCTTTGCATTCGCACACAGCAACCCGGCTGACAATCCCACCCTTCCGGAAGTTCTGGAGATGCTGAGCCAACAGGGATTCGGCGAGGTGCAGCAGCGGGACGACGAGTGCCCCTACCTCGCCTCGCCCAACAGCCGCCAGCGCCGCACAGAAACACTTCTGAGTTGGCGGGCAGACAAAATCGGAGAGGCTTCAGTGGCCGAAGTGGCCCACAGGCCGGTATGGCTGACCAGCGCCAACGCACCTGTACCGCTGAATGAAAGCTTTCAGACCCAGGCCGCCGCCACCCGCATTCATGCGTTTGTGGTGTCGCTGATCGACGGCCGGCGCAGCATCACCGGCATGGCACGCGAACTCGAGCGTCAGGGTCTCATGCCGCAACACGAAGCAGTCGAAGCCATCCGCGGCATGCTCGACACCATGTGGGAAGAGAGCCGGCGCTAAACCGCAACCGCCGCCGGCTGCAGGATCGGCTCGCGGCCTCTCGGGCGCCGGGTGTCCGCGAAGCTCACGAGCTCCCAGGCATCTTCACTATCGATCACCGTACGCGCCAACTCGTTGTTCAGCGCATGCCCGGACATGTACCCCACGAACTCTCCAAGAACGGGGCGGCCGAGCAGATACAGATCGCCGATGACGTCGAGCAGCTTGTGCTTCACGAACTCGTCCCGATAACGGAGCCCGCCTTCGTTGAGCACATCGTGGTCATCAATACCAACCGCATTATCCAGGCTCGAGCCTTTGCAGCGGTCGATGGCCTGCGCCTGCTCCAGTTCGCTGGCCAGGCCAAACGAACGCGCACGGCTCACTTCTTCGCTGTACGAAACGTCGGAAAAGTCCAAAGTGGCGGTCTTCGGGTAGCGGTTGTATACGGCGTGGTCGGCAACAAACGTGTAGTTCGCCCGGAATCCGCCGTAGGGCTTGAGCAAGGCAGTCGCATCCCCTTGAGCAACCTTGATCTCGCGTTTGATCCTGATGAACTGCCTCGGCGCTGCCTGCTCGACGATGCCGACGGTCTGAATCAGGTAGATGAATGGCGCCGCCGAGCCATCCATGATCGGCACTTCCTCACTGTTGAGTTCGACAATTAGGTTGTCGATTCCGAGGCCCCAGAGTGCAGAAAGGAGATGTTCTACGGTGGCGGCACGGGTCCTTCCGGCACCAATCGTCGTCGCCAGCGTCGTGTCGCACACGTTTTCAGCTTTCGCCGATACGTAGCCAGCGCCGGGCAGATCAGATCGACTGAAAACGATGCCTGTATTCTCAGAAGCCGGGCGCAAGCTCATGCGCACCTTCCGGCCCGAATGCACACCGATTCCGATGGCGTGTACAGCTTTTCTTATTGTTCTCTGTCTGAGCATGACATTCTCTCTGGTTCTGCACCGCAACAAACCACCTGCGGCCTTCAGAACAATTTCACGGTGAGCACGACGCCAACCGATCGATTGAGGACGCACTATACCGAAGCACGGCCAAAATATGAAGGAAATATGGAGGTGATTATGGAGGTCATTCGCATTTTCGTGACCGCCGGCTGATGCGGCGCGCATTGTTGCACTTTAATATTATTTTCAGAAGCTTAACGTCACTTTCGTGACGAGAATGAAAGATATCAGAGGCAAAATGAACCGAGAATTAACGGCCGCACCACCATTTTCGTCCATTTTCTTTTCAGATTGCTGATACACTTTGACAGAGGTGCACACCCTCGCGCAGCGCTGTAACCTAAACGGCTGTGCCAGCCATTCCCTCAAAGAAAAAATGAAATCCTCATCAAACACCGTCGGCCAGATCAGCGTGGCGCCGATGATGGCCTACACCGACCGGCACTGCCGGTACCTCCATCGGTTGGCCAGCCCATCGGCGCTTCTATTCACCGAGATGATCACCACCGGAGCGCTCCTCCACGGGCCACGACAGCGCCTGCTCGCTTACGACCCCTCGGAGCATCCCGTTGCCGTGCAGCTCGGCGGCAGCGACCCGGGCGACCTTGCAGCCGCGACCGCGATGGCCAGCGCCGCCGGTTTCGACGAGATCAATCTCAATGTGGGCTGCCCTTCTGCACGGGTACAGGAAGGCAGGATCGGTGCCTGCCTGATGGCGGAGCCGGAACTCGTCGCGCGCTGCTTCACTGCCATGCAGGACGCCACAGACCGCCCGGTCACCATTAAATGCAGGCTCGGTATCGACGAGCAAACGAGCGATGAGTTTCTGCACCGTTTCATCGATACCACAGCCGAGGCTGGCTGCCGAACCTTCTACGTCCACGCACGGGTCGCCCTGCTCAATGGCCTGTCGCCGGCCCAGAACCGATCCGTCCCACCCCTGCAGTACGAACGGGTTTTCGCACTGAAACGGCGCAATCCTGAGCTTCGCATCGTGCTGAACGGCGGCCTTACGGATACCGCGTCGGTGAAGGCCGCTCTGGAGCACTGCGACGGTGCCATGATCGGTCGCGCTGCCTACAGCGATCCCATGCTGTTGAGCGCTCTGCATGCGGAGGAGGCGGATAGCGCTGCCCCGACGCTCACCGAGGTCTTCAAAGGCTATCGTGCTTACGTTGAACGCCAGTTCCATCAAGGCACCCCCCTGTCCAACATGACCCGCCATCTGCTCGGAGTGTGCGCAGGCCTTCCGGGTGCTCGAAAGTTTCGACGGACCCTCAGCGATGCGAGCCGCCTGAAAGCAAGCGGTCCGGAGATCCTGGATGAAGCCTGGACGATCGTAGAGGATTCAGTTGCCCGGCATGCGGCATGAACATCATCGAACGTCTGAAAGAGATGATGGCGGTCAGCGATGGCCAGCAGGAGCAATCGAGCCACTCGCTGGAACTGGCCACAGCCGTTCTGCTGTTCGAAGTGATCTGCGCCGACCACGTGGTTGAGGCTGCAGAGCTCGATACATTGCATCACACGCTGCGCTCAACCCTGCACCTGAGCCAGACTGAAATCGATGAAGTGACGGCTGATGCTCGTGAACGCCATGCACAAAACGTCGGCGTTTTCGAATACACGCGTATGATCAACGAGCTCGCCGATGCAGAGCAGAAAGGTATGCTGGTTGCTCACCTCTGGGAGGTTGCCTTCGCCGATGGCCATGCATCTGCCATTGAGGAGCACACCATCCGTCGCATCAGCGATCTGCTGTACGTGCCACACCGTGAATTTATACGGGCGAAGCAGATCGCTCGGCGCCGCCAGACCGGCTAGGGCGAATTAGCACGCCCTAGTTCGAATCGTCTTCCGCCTCGAGCGCCGCGACAAGATCCTTGAACGTCTGACGGTTACTTTCGCTGAGCGCCATGAGCGTCCGATGGGCGTCGATCACTTTGCGCCGCAACGTACGCTCATCCAGCCCCTCTGCCCTCGGCAGCTCTCCAAGCTGTTCCACCGCCGTCAGCGGCTCGGTGACCAGATGAAAAACATCTTCGAATCCGGAAGCGATCAGCAGCCGCTCGATGTCTGCGTCGGTCACAACAAGCGTAGGAACACAGTCGAAGCGGCGCTGGGTCTCGATGGAGAGCTTCGCCAGAATACCCAGCGAAGTACTATCGATACCCGATGCCTGCGACAGGTCCACGAGCACCGACTGAAACTCCGGGTCGTCGAACATTTTCTCAAAGAAGCTCTCAGCAGAGAGGCAGAGCGTCACACGCACATCGCCAACGAGTCTGAGCAGATAGACCCCCTCCAACTCGCCGACCATGATTTTTCCGGTGTGGTTCATGGCTCTCGGCTCACAATCAGACAGGTCATGTCGTCAGGCCCCTGACGTCGGTCTTCGAAACCCAGCGCCTGCCACACCCCGCCAGCTGTTGCGGCGGATCCGGCAGCCTCGAGCAGGCGGGCTTCGCGTGCTTCATGGTTCGGCTCATCAAGCATCTCCAGAACGCCATCGGAAAATACCACGACGCGATCGTCCTCATCGAGACCGACCGTCTCACAGGTATAGTGGACTTTCGGGAAGAGGCCCACCGGCTTGCCGGCATTCTCCAGATAGCGTGGTCTGCCATCGCTCACGACGATCGCTGCCGGGTAGTGCCCGGCATTGACCACCGTTGCTTTGTGAAGCACATAGTCCACCACAACCAGAATCATGCTGACGTGCTTGTCGATTTTCTGCTCGAGAAGCTCCCGATTGAGCCACTCGAGAATCTTGCCCGGGTCTTCGAGCATGTTCAGGTGGTACTCACGGCGCACACGCCGGGAAAAATTCTTGAGAAGCACCGTGACGAAGGCGCTCGATGCACCGTGGCCGGCAACGTCTGCCACATAAGCGGCGAAGTAGCGGTCCGCGACAGGGAAGTAATCAACAAAATCGCCGCTGAGAAGATGCGAGGGCAGCATATCCTGCTGCAGCCGGTAGTCACCGACCATCATCGGCGAGGGCGGCAACATACCCATCTGTATGTAGCGCCCCGCCCGCTGGTCCCGCTTGAGCTCAGACTCATACTGGTTGATGCGGGTGCGCAGCTCTCTTCCGGACGCTTTAGCCCTTTTCTGCACAGCCCGCAGGCGTGCATCGGTCACCTCAGCAGGCTGATCTTCCAGCCACAGATCCGCGACACCGCTTCTCAGCAGCATGAGCAGCACTTCAGGACCGGGCTGCGCGGCAAGAACGAGCACGACGGCTACCGATGGAAAACTCTCAGCTGCACGCTTCGCCAGAAGCTCATCGTGGCAGATGAGCACATCCGCGCTGCCATCGGAACACTTCTCCAGGGCTTCGGTCTCACCAGCCAGACGCACGGGGTTCCGGCCGGTGGCGGTAAGGTGGGATAGCAAAGGCGACGGATTTTCGTCCGTCTCTACGACGACTAAGCTCATAGTAAAGAGGCGTTCAGGGGAAAATACCGCAGAACCGCAACCACATTAACCTTTGCGGACGGCACCCTACGCCCATCACCCGGCCTTTACAACCACGGTGATGTAAGACGCCCTGCTACCAGTCTTCGTCGTAATCATCGTCCAGAAACGGGTCTTCTTCCGGCACCGCGCCGTCGTTGACGAGATACTCACGCCGCTGCAGGTAGGCATCACGAAGAAAGAGATAGCGATCTCCGGATTGCGGCATGAGCTCTTCAGCGGCGAGCAGGTTGGACCGGCCATGAACCACCTGCACCGCAGCGGCACCATATCGATGGGAAGCCGGTGAGAGCAGGCGCAAGGGATTCGCAGCAAGATCAAAAATCAGCCCCACACCGTCCCGGACCGTCGACGGTCCTCCAAGGGGCAACATCACATGATTGCCGCTTTCCGCCCCCCATACGCCAAAGGTCTGCCCGAAGTCCTCCTGATGAGGCTGCATGCCCATAGGCGAGGCGACATCGAAGATACCACCAATGCCGATGGTCGAATTGACGAGGAAGCGGCCCGTGTCGGAGAAGCCATCCCTGGGTTTTCCCTGCAGAAACTGGTTGAGCGCCGTTGCAGGCGTGCCGATGTTCGCAAAAACATTGCCGATACCCCGACGGACAGGCCCGGGAATCACCTTTTTGTAGGCCTTGGCTACCGGCCTCAGGAGTATCCGGTCGAAAAAGTCGTTGACGGCGAAAACCTTCCGGTTGGCTGGTTCCCACGGATCGACGTCTTCACCGTAAACGGCAGGCACCGCCAGTACGGCCAGAAGCAGCGTGACAATCGCTCTAAGTTTCATCCCTGGCTCTCAAGCAACTCAAGTGGTAACCGGCAACACAATGTCACAGTCCAGCAATCGCGCCAAGGTCTGCTCCGCCTGGATATGAACATCCCTGACAGGCATCTCGAGTTTCTCCGCCAGCGCGTTCATCGCAGCCTGCAGATTCGACTCCCGGTCGATTTCTTCCAGAAGCGCGAGCGTCAACGGGTTGGAGACGAGAAATCGAACCGCCAGATCCCGCCGTCGATAGACGATTAGGCAGGTTGGCGTATCACCAGGGCGATCCGGCAGATGCTCCGGGCCGATCTCATGAACCGGATAGCGATAGGCAAGCGGCCATGCCAGCGGAGAGACCCGAACAGCCGAAGGCAGCTGATCGTCTTCACCAGCAGAACGCTCTGGCAGTTCCTCTTCGGCCACCGCCAGGGCCATCTCCACCCATTCATAGTGGGCGAGTTCGAGAAACCAGTCAGGCAGCGGTTCATGCTCACCCTCCCCGATGAACTCCAGAAACTCCTGAGAAATTTCAAGGAAGTAAGGCGAACTGCTGCCGTGCCGGTGCACGAAAGACCGCACCACTTCATGCCACGCCACACCGGACCAGCCAGCAGCGGTAAGAATGCGTTTGCACACCGGGAAGGTGCTTGCCAGGAAACCTTCGATATTGTTGTAGAAGAGCTCCGCGTAGATCTTCATGCGCCGCGCTTCGAGCCCTGACGGCACCTCGTTGACCTCCGGATTGCGGATATGCGCGGCAAATTCCAGCTGCACGGCTCGGTATCCGGGAAGGTTGTCGCCGTCCACTCAGGCGGCCGCCCGCTGCAGGGCGCGAATCTGACCGATCTCGGCAAGCAGCTCGCTCATCGGCGGAAAGTTGAAATCTCGCTCGAGCAGCACGGGCTTCGGGCCGATTTTGTCGAATGCCGCCTTGAGGAGCTGCCAGACAGGGTCGACCACCGCACTTCCATGGGTATCCACCCGTAGATCTTCGGCTTCGACGTAGTGTCCGGCGATATGCACGTACCAGGTGCGGGAGGTGTCCAGCGCATCCAGGAATTCGTATGGGTCGTAACGGAAATTGACGCTGTTGACGAAGATATTGTTCACGTCGAGCAGCAAGCCGCAATCAGCCTCATGGAGCACCTGGTTGATGAATGCCACCTCATCCATCTCCTGCCCCGGAGCCGCGTAGTAGGAAACGTGTTCGAGCGCAATGGGCCGCTCCAGAACATCCTGCACCTGCTTCACCCGCCCTGCGACGTAGGTTGCCGCTTCAGAGGTGAACGGCATCGGCATCAGATCGTACAGATGCCCCTTGTCATCGCTGCAGTAACTCAGATGCTCGGAATAGATTTCGATCTGGTGGACATCGAGAAAGTGCTTCACCGACTTGAGAAAGTCCAGATCGAGGGGTGCCGGTGAGCCGATGGAAAGGCTGAGCCCGTGGCAGATCATAGGAAAGCGTTCTGCCAGCTCGGCGAACTGGCGGCCGAAACGACCGCCAACGCCGATCCAGTTTTCTGGCGCGATCTCCATGAAGTCAACATCGCCCGGCTCGAGCGTCAGGAGTTGCGGCAGCATTCCGCGCCGCAACCCCAGACCTGCCGAATCAGACTTCAAGGGAGATCTCCGGACGTCAGCTCAGTGGCTCAGGAAGCGCCTCCGCACTTGCCTTCACCGCACTTGCCTTCACCGCATTTGCCTTCGCTACCGTCGCCTTCACCGCATTTGCCTTCACCGCATTTGCCTTCGCCGCCGTCGCCTTCACCGCATTTGCCTTCGCCGCATTTGCCTTCGCCGCCGTCGCCTTCACCGCACTTGCCTTCGCCGCACTTGCCTTCGCCGCCGTCGCCTTCACCGCATTTGCCTTCGCCGCACTTGCCTTCGTCGCCGTCGCCTTCGCCGCATTTACCTTCGCCGCACTTGCCCTCGCCACAGGAGCCTTCGGCTTCCGCAAGGAGGTCGTAGCCCTTGTCGAGTTCGTCGGCCTGGAACAACTCGTCTGCCGAAGCAACGCCTGCGGCGGTGACAGAAGCGACGAACGCCGTACCAACAGCAGCAGCGATGGGTTTGATTTTTCGGTTGAACATGTCGTGAGATCTCCTCGCGTAAAACAAAACGTTAGTTATGCCAGCGGATCATATCCGCCAGCCAGTATGACCCAGGCCATCAGAGATAGTTCCCGGAGCATCGGCAAACGTTAGTTCAGACCGAGCGCAAGCTCCAGCGCTTCCAGCTCCCGGCGCAGCTTTTTTACCGAACCCTGACCTTTTTTCGACAGTGGTTCTGCAAAGACACCCACACGCACGCCCTCAAACAGTGCACGAAGAACCGAGATGTCTGCCTGGGAAGACAGCCGATGCGCTGCCAGCCGCTCGATCCGCGCCTCGAGCGCCGAAAGCGTCACCATATTCTGTTGATCTCGCTGCACCTTGCCCTGCAGGTTCTCCAGGCGGTACCGCTGCGCCGCCAGATAGTCCGGCAGGCGCGCCAGCGTCTCGGGCTCGCAGGCGGTCAGCACATCCGGAGGCAGCAGCTCATCAACGATACGCCGAACATCAGCAACCGACTCCTGAAACGCCGGCGATGTGTAGCCATCCAGTGACTTTACGAGCTCGAAACGGGCCGCCAGCGCGTCAGCAAAGCCGTTCACGCAGTCCGTAAAAACATCCGCCAGCGCCTGACGGCCGTCATCGAGCCGCTGGTTGAACTCCGCACGGCTGCGAGGCAGAGGTCGTCCGTGGAAATAACACGCCCAGACCACGTAGCACAGCAACGCATCCCTCAGAGTTGCGGCGTCACCGAGGCTGGCAAAATGCAGCCCCAGAGCCTTGTTTTTATCGATCTCGCGACGGAAGTAGCGCACACGACTTCCCAGGAGTGTCAGCGCCAGCCGAGGAAAGCCGCGCCGGTTCAAGGCATCGGCTGCCGACCGGCTCTCAGCGTAAACCAAATCTACGCTGTCTCCGCAGTCCTTAAGCGCCGGGTAGACGAGCACCGGCGCACCACCGGCGCGAATGGTCTCCTGCTCCTCCAGCCGCTCGGGAAAAGCCTGAAGATTCCGCTCCACCGGCACATCCAGATCCACCGAAGCATTCGTGCCGGTAACGGCATGCTCTTCCTGCAGCATCCGCAGATCCCGCCCCTGATCGATGACCCGACCTTTTTCGTCGAGCACCTGAATGTGAAAGCGCAGCAATTCATCCAGCCGATCCGGGTGCCAATCGGCAACTTCCGTTTTGAGGTCGTAAAGGGCGAGCACCGCCGCAGACATCGCGCTGGCCAGGCGCCCCTGTCTGTAACGGCTCGGATGCACCAGATAGCTGACAATCGGTTCCACCTTATCAGCCACCGGCGTGATCCGGCGTCTGATCTGCTTCGGCAGGCTGCGCAGCCAGCCCTCGACCACCAGCGGCAGGTACCCCGGCACCAGCCATTCGAGCGCTTCGGGCACCACCCCTTGAAGGAGGCCGACAGGCACCTGCAGGTTGGCGCCATCGTCCGGCGTTCCCGGCGCGAAGCGATACTTCACTTCGAGCGCAACGCCATTGACGACGATTTGCGATGGGTAGGCCTCTTCCCCAAGATCCGGAGCCGCCTGCCGTTGCAACGTGTCACGACCCAGAAACAGCGCCC
>JAUIKX010000076.1 GCA_030430515.1 Gammaproteobacteria bacterium
TACTCGTGCTGCTGGACATCAAGCTTCCCGGCAAAGACGGTCTGACGCTCACCCGTGAGATTCGCACCAATTCAGACGTTGGCATCATACTGGTGACCAGCAAGAACGAGCAGATCGACCGCATCCTCGGCCTCGAAAGTGGCGCCGACGACTACGTCACCAAACCGTTCGACCCCCGCGAGCTGCTCAGCCGCGCGCGCAACCTGATTCGACGGGTACACATTCAGCAGAGCCAGAAGCGCAAAGGACACATACGGCGCTTCGGCGGCTTCGAGCTCGACCTGAACAAACGCGAGCTGACCGACGAAGACGGCGTTACGGCGCAGCTGTCGGCAGGTGAGTATCAGCTGCTGCTGGCCTTCATGGAGAAAGCCGGCGAAGTGATGAACCGCGACCAGCTGATGAACCGGATCCGCAACCGGGAATGGTTCCCGGACGACCGCTATATCGACGTGCTCGTCGGCCAGCTCCGCAAGAAGCTGGGCGAGCGGGCTGCCAATGCCAAGATCATCACCACGATCCACGGCACAGGGTACCTGTTCACCCCCGAAGTCGCTTGATTACGTAACCGCGCATCGGCGTGACGACAGCTCAGGAACAGATCTACTCCAGCGCCACGACAGAAGTGGCGCGAACCCGACATCCGGGGACCGACGGCGCGGAGGAAGAAACCTCGCGCATCGAAAAGGCTCTTAAACCGGCAGCGCAGTCTCCGCAGGCCATCGCGCGCTACCATCACGAGTTTCACCTCAACCAGTCGTTGACGAGCCCATACGTCTGTCGGGCACTGGCGTTCGACGAGCTCGGCAACCGCATCATCTACGAAGACGTGGGCGGCCGTTCTCTCCGAGAGTGGCTCCGCGAGGACAGCCTCTCGTTCGACGCCAAGCTGCAGACCGCAGTGCAGATCGCCCGCGCAGTGCAGTCCATTCACGATGAAGGCGTCATTCACCGGGACATCAATCCCGGCAACGTGCTGCTGCGGCTCGATGACAAGGGCCACCCTTCGGTCTGGCTGATCGACTTCGGCCTTGCCACGTTGGCCCAGCGAGAGGCAACCAATGCTGAAGTGTCTGCAACCCAGTCCGGCTCGCTCTCGGGCACCCTGCCCTACATCGCGCCGGAGCAGACAGGCCGGGTCAACCGCGTGGTGGACTACCGCACCGACCTGTACTCCATGGGTGCCACGTTTTTCGAGCTCTTCAGCGGCAGCCCACCGTTTACCAACACCGACCCGCTGGAGCTGATCCACGCACACATCGCGAGCACACCACCCGCCCTCAGCAGCCGCTGCGAAGACGCCTCCACGTGGCTCAGCGAGCTGGTTGCAAAGCTTCTCGCCAAACAGCCCGAAAGCCGCTATCAGAGCGCCGGCAGCGTAGTCGACGACCTGCTGGAAGGGCTGCGTCAGGGCAACGCCATCACCTTCAAACTGGGCACCACAGATGCACCCAGCCAACTGTCGCTGCCCAGAAAGCTGTACGGGCGGGACGACGCCGTAGCCGCCGCCACCGACTTCATCGAACGCGGGCTCAAAGGCGAAACGCTGTTCTATCTTGCCCACGGCGGGCCGGGTATGGGTAAGAACGCCCTAACCAACACGCTGGCAAGAGAAGCACAGAAAGCCGGCTACCTGGTCGCGAGACATCGGGTCGGCGACGAAAATGCCGAAGCCGAAGAGCGGGATGTGTGGCTTGGACTCATCCGCCCGCTCCTGCGGCAGCTGTTTTCTAGCAGCGAAGAAGCCCACAGCCGTTTCACAGCCCGGTTGACGCAGCAGGACTCCGCCAATCTTCATGCGCTGGCCTCCCGGTTGCCGGAACTGGCCAGCCTGCTCGCTGAGGCGCCCGCAGACGACGGCGACGTCATGACGGGTATCAGCGAGCTGCTCACCATGCTCACCCCGCTGCCTGTGTGCCTGGTTCTGGACAACATCGACCTGCTGTCCGATGAAACTCTGGAAACGTTCACCCGCAAGATCATCCGCTACTCACACGTGCTGCTGATCGCCAACGCGGAATCCGCCGACCTGCAGGCGTTTGCCGCACCCGCGATCGCCACCAAGAGCCACCTCTATGAGCTGGCGCTGCTGGAAAAATCCAACATCCGCGCATTGCTGGCCGACATGCTGGGCCATAGCGAAGCCAGAGTGCGGGAGCTGGCAGCAGAACTGCATGCGAAAACCGACGGCCTGCCTGCGCACCTCCTCGAGCTGATTTTCGAGCTGCACCACAACCACCTCATCAACCACGACGCAGCATCGCAGAGCTGGTCCTGGGACCTGGAGGCCGTGCGTGGACACTACTTCTCGCACAGCACCATCGAGCGCGTGGCACGCCTTGTCAAAGATCTGCCCGAGAGTACACAGTTGCTGCTGGCTCAGGCTGCCTGCCTGGATACAGCCTTCGATGCAGAGGCGCTCTCCGCGCTTTCAGAGCCGGGCAACGACGGTGGCGCCACTTCGGGTAAAAGCCAGATCGCGAGCCTCCTGAGGCCAGCGATAACGGCGGGGCTGCTGGCCAGCAGCGACATGGATCGCTACCAGTTTTCCCACCCTCGGGTGCGCGCCACCATATACGGTGCAGTCACCGACGCCCACAAACGCATAATCCATGAGCGCATCGCCACCTGGATGCAGGAGCAAAGCGCCAGCCGCGGTTTCTCGAGTGTCGTCATCGCCAACCACCTGCATGCAACCGTAGACCCGCTGGAAGACCCGCCTGAAAAACGCCGAAAAGCCGCAGAGCTGGGTCTGATCGCCGCACGGGAGCTCATGGAAGGTGGCCAGTATCAGGCGGCCTATCGGTTCTGCCGGTTCAGCCTGCTGCTCACCGACAACCACGGCGACCCGGGATCAGCGGGCGCCCTGAATCTGGAGCTGAAGCACACGGCTGCAGAAGCTGCGTTTCTGTGTGGGGACTTCGATCAGCTTTCGCGTATCGCCCAGCCGGATCGGACGACAGATAGTTCTCTCAAAGAAATTCTGATTCGCGCAGCGCTTCTGCAGAACGACCTGAAGTTGGCTCGCAACCTGTGCCAGGTCACCCTGATGGACCTGGGCTACGCAACCAGGACACACCCTTTCAGCGAGCTGCGCAACATTCTCGCCAGCTATACCCGGCGTCCGGAACTCAGCGCGCTGGGTACAGGCGACAGCAGCCTGCCGGCGCTGTCGGAACCCAACCTGCAGCAGTCGCTGCGCGTGGTGGGTTACCTCGCCCACCTGAACAATCACCTCGGCGCACCGGGCAACCGCCAGCTTCTGGATCACGCGATCATCACCGCCAGGCGCAACGGCTACAGCGCCGAAGTGGCGTTCTGCTATGCCGCTCGCGCCTCGCGGGCAGTGGCTGATGGCCACATTGGTCTCGCCACCCGTCTTGCAACGGATGCGCGCACCATTGCTGAGCGCCACGGCGACGGCCTTTTCGCACAGCGGGCGCTGGTCCTGCTCAACAGCCATGTGGACCCGTGGTCGAGCGACATCGACACCTCGCTGGAATCGCTCAGCAACAGCCTCCAGCAATGCAGCCGCAGCAGAGACTTCGAGTTCGCCGCCTATGCCAGCGCCAACCTGTGTCTGAACAGCCTCATGCGCGGGCAGGAGCTGGCGACGCTTCGGCGCCATGTGAACGACCAGCTCGACGACCTGACGCCTGTGGGTTGCGTCAGCGGTCTGAACATCACGGCATTTGTTCAGAGAATTGTTACGAGCCTGCTCGGTGAAACCGATGATGACGGCGCTGCCGACGACGTGGCCTTGAGAATCGACAATCCGGAAGACGCCTTCGCCTTCGGTACTGTGTATACGCTGAGAACCTATTACGCCGTACTGTTTCAGGACTTCAAAGGTGGGGCGACGACGCTGGGCCTGACGCGGAACTACCTCACTGCGCTCGGCGCCTCACCGGTAGCGCTTCTGCAGGCGCTGTCGGAGTCCATCGTGGTGCTTCGCACCGATGCTGCCGATGCGCTGGCAACCGCCAGACGGAACCGCGAGTTCCTCTCCCGCGCTGCCCGGCAGGGCTGCCGGCTGGCAGAACCGAAAATCGGTCTGGTGGATGCGGAGATTGCCTGGCACAGCGGCCAGACGACAAAAGCGCTGGAAGCGTGGGAACGGGCTGCTGAATCAGCACGCCGGCTGGGGCTCACCAACGACGAAGCTCTGGCCTACGAACTGGCCGCGCGAAGCTGCGAGAGCAAAGGACGGGCCGACTTCACCCGCCTGTTTGCGCGCAATGCCTACCAGGCGTACCTGCGCTGGGGCGCGGTGGCGAAAGCGCAGCAGATCGATCGTGATTTTCACACCGTCATCAACGACACCAGCGACAGACCCGTCAGCGGCGCACTTTCCGTCGGCGATCTCGTGGATCTGACCGTCCGGGACTTCCAGACCGCCACGGCCACCTTCGAAAGCTCGGAGTTCTCCAACAGAGTGCTCGACACCACCACGGTGCTCCGAGCAGCGCAGACGATCTCCGGCGAGATCATGCTCGACCGGGTGCTGAGCAAGCTGTTGCGTCTGGTGCTTGAACACGCCGGCGCTCAGAAGGCCTGCATGCTGCTCAGCCACGACGGCAAACTGCACCTGGAAGCCATCGCTTCCGTCGACGGCGGCGCGTCGCGACGCTGCAACCCGCCGGAGCCTCTGGAAACGAGCACCGACGTGCCGATCAGCATCGTGCAGTACGTGGCGCGGACCAAAGAGCCGATGGTGATTTCCGATGCCAGCCGCGATGAAGTGTTTTCGCAGGACGGCTACGTGCAGCGCCTCAACCCGCTATCGGTGCTCTGCCTGCCCATCCTTCAGCGCGGCAACGTCACCGGCGTAGTTTACGTGGAGCATCGCTGGCTCACCGGCGTGTTCACCTCTCAGCGGGTGGAGGTGCTGTCGCTGCTGGCATCTCAGGCTGCCATCTCCATCGAGAATGCACGCCTGTACGCTGACCTCCAATCGGCCAGGGACGAGTACCGCGCGCTGTACGTCAACGCCATCGAAGGCCTGTTCAGGATCAGCGGCGAGGGCCAGCTGCGCAGCGCCAACCCGACGCTTGCAAGGCTGCTGGGCTTCGACGATGTAGACGCCCTGATGGAGGACTACCGCGACCTGATCGACCGGGTCTTTCTGAAACGGGAAGCTGCGCAGCGGTTCATTTCAGAACTCGAGGAAAACCAGTTGGTCAACGCCTTCGAGGCCGAAGGCGTGCGTCGCGACGGTACCGTGTTCTGGATGGCGCTGACCGCCCGGCTGACCGTCGACCCGGAAAACGGCGATTACATCGACGGTAGCCTGATCGACATTTCGGAGCGGATCGCCCGCGACGAGGCCGACAAACAGCTGCAGATCGCCGAGGCAGCCACCCAGGCGAAAAGCGAATTTCTGGCCAACATGAGCCACGAGATACGCACGCCCATGAATGCCATCGTCGGCTTCTCCAGGCTGGCCTTGGAGACAGAGCTCGACCGCAAACAGCACGAGTATCTCACCAGCATCCGCAACGCCGGTGAAAACCTGGTGACGCTGATCTCGGACATCCTCGACTTTTCCAAGATCGAGGCCGGCAAACTGACGCTGGAAGAGCACCCCTACGATCCCCAGGAAGTCCTCGATGAGGTCGGCCGGTTGTTCCGCACGGATCTGCGCAGGAAAGGCCTCAAATTCGAAGTCAACAATTACCTCAGCGATCATGCTGATTTTCCCGACAGCGGCATGGTGGTCGGCGACCCGCTGCGTTTGCAGCAGGTGATGGTCAACCTCGTGGGTAACGCCCTCAAGTTTACCGAAGAAGGGGCTATCTCGGTGCAGGCCGAGGTAGAGAAAGCCGCCCCGCCCAACGGGCTGGTTCTACGTTTTCACGTCCGCGATACGGGCATCGGCATCAGCAACGATCAGAAATCGCGTCTGTTCGAGTCGTTCGAACAGGCGGAAACGTCCACCACCCGTCGCTACGGAGGCACCGGTCTTGGCCTGACGATATGCCGGCGGCTCGTGCAGCTCATGGGCGGTGAGATCGATGTTTCATCGCAGCAGGGTGAAGGCAGCGATTTCACCTTCACGATCAAGGTGTTCAACGACATCGCCGACAGCCGCCCGATCCGGCAGGACAAACGCAACCGCGTGCGAAGCGGCTACCTGCGCGGCCGTCGCATACTGGTCGCCGAAGACAACCCCATCAACCAGCAGCTCGCCAGCGAGTTTCTCAGGCGCATCGACGCTCAGGTGGAAATCGCTGCAAACGGCCGGGAGGCGGTTGCCAGAATCACCGAGAACACCTACGACGCGGTGCTCATGGACATCCACATGCCGGAGCTGGACGGCCTGGAAGCCACCCGTATCGTGCGCGAACAGGGCATCGACATTCCCATCATCGCCGTGTCGGCCGATGCGCTCGCAGAACGACGGGGAACGGCTCTGGATGCCGGCTGCAACGGCTATGTCACCAAACCGATCGACTTCGACACCCTGCTGCAGGAACTTGCCATTCACCTGCCGCCGGCGGAGGACGTCAACCTCGGCAGGCGTTCCAGCGACCGGGCGACGGAGGAAGCGGATGAGGCCCGTGCTGAACACACCGCTGCTTCGATACGACAGACACGGCTTCCCGGCATCGACATGGGCCAGGCCATCAAGGCCCACAACGGCAACATCCGCCTGCTGGTCAAACTCATGGGCGATTTCGGCAACTACTACGGAGATGCCGGCGCCCGCATCCGTGAGCAGATCCAGAGCAACGACCTCGAAGAAGCCGAACGCCTCGCCCACAACCTGCACGGCGTCGCCGGCAGCTTCGGCGCCACGCGCCTGAAAGACGCCTCCAAAGCTCTGGAGAAAGCACTGGCCGGCGCCAGAGAAGGCGGTCCGAGAGAATCGCTCGTCGGCCTCACCCAGAGTTTCGAGATCGCCCTGACCGAAGTGCTGGAGTCTGCCGAGCGGCTGGCCAGCGACGAGGTACCGCTGCGCGCCAGCGATACGCCGGACGCCTGACGCCGATCAATCGAGAAACCGGACGATACCGCTCTGGCTGCCGGTGGCGAGCAACGTGCCGCGCTCCGACAGAATGTGCATTTCTCCGTAGCAGAAACCGTTGGCCATGCCGGTCACCCGTGACTCGCACAGCAGCCACTCGCTGTCTTCGAGAAGGTGCACGCGCAACGTGTTATCGAGGCTGCTGTTGTGGGTTTCCCGCCCCAGACACTGGCTGAGGGTACCCAGAAAGTAATCCGCAACAATCGCAAGCAGGCCGGAAGTCACCGCATCACCTGCGAGGCTCCGCACCCACATGCGCGTGCGGCCTTCCGAAGACCCTTCCGGATAGGGGATCTGCCGGCGTTCGAAACGTGCGTTCAACCCGCCGGGCACCTCATCGTGGGGCGGCAGCACGTCGCAGTCCAGAGGCTTCGGCACGGCCGGCGCCGATACGAACTGCGCCTGCGGCTGACCGGCCCGTTCTCCTGTGGCAGCGTTGACCGTGATGATCTCCTTCTCGCCAACGTGAGAAACCACCCGCGCCTGCGTAACGTGATTACCGACCACCGGCGCGCGCACATCCAGGTCGACCACCGAGCCGGGCTGGGCAAACGACAGATACTGTGCCGTTGCCCACACCAGCGGCCGGGAGGTCGCCCGTTCGAGCACATCGACCGCGGCAGCCAGGCCGACGCCGCCCATGAGAAAGCGACGGTCGCGGCCGACGCTAAGGGCTTCATCGACCGGCAGATAAAAGCGCAGCGGGTTGTGCGTGGCCTTTGGGGAAAAGAACTGAAGTTCGCTGTTCTGCATGGTGGTCGTCACGACTGGCTCAACTCATGGACAAGGCTGCGGCTGGGATCGCGGATCAGCGAACGGGTCACTCTGGGCGGCTCCTGACCTGCATGCAGCGCGCGGATGCGCCCGCCCACCTCCGCATCCTGATGCGTCATGCGCCGATGAAAGCGCACGTAATCGAGCCAGGTGGCGAGCTTGAAACGCTCGGTCCAGCGTTCCGGCTGGTTCATGTCACGCAGCAGGGTCCACTGGGCAGCGCCGTTTCTGCGCAGCACCCGCTGGCGTTCCTGCATGAGCGACTGAAACTCCGCGGCGTGTTCCGGCGGGATGATGAACTCCAGCGAGACCTCCACCGGGCCGCTGCGAGGCTCGATGTCGAGCGCCACATCCGGCTCCTGCCAGCGGTTCAGCGGGTCGAGGTTCATTTCTGCGCGAGGCAGCAGCGGGAGAACGATGCCCATCAGCGCCCCGGCAAGAAGCGCAGCGGCGGCAACCTGCAGCGATACGCTGATGCCGTGGCTCTCGGCGATGCTGCCCCACAGCCAGCTGCCCACCGCCATGCCGGCGAAGATGGCCATCTGGAACAACGCCAGGGCCCGCCCCACTACCCATCGAGGTGTGGCCAGCTGCACCGCGGTATTCATCTGCGAGAAGGTCACGACCCAGGACGCGCCACCCAGAATGAGCGCAAGCGCGGTGATCCAGGCATTGTGGCTGTAGGCCGCAATCAGGTTGCACACTGCGAAAACCACAAACGTCAGCCGCACCAGGCCTTCTCGGCTGAGTGCCTGGGTGATCGGACCGGCACCCAGCGCACCGAGCACGGCGCCGACGCCGTAAGCCCCCAGAAGCACGCCGAAGGTGACGGCACCGCCGCCGACCAGATCCCGCGTGATGATGGGCAGAAGCGCCAGAATGATGATGCCGGTCAGCCCGAAAACAAAACCACGAAACAGCACGCGGTAGATGCGCGGCGACAGCGCCACGTAGCGCACGCCGGCCGTCATGGCGGCCGACAGCGACTCCGGCGGTTGATCACGGCGTTCAGCCGGCTCTCTTTTCTGCCACCAGACGATGGCGCTGATCAGGCCCACATAGCTGAACGCGTTGACCGCAAATGAAGCGGCCGCGCCGAACGCGGCAACGATGAAGCCGCCAATGGCCGGGGCAACGCTGCGGATGACGTTGAAGCCGGCCCCATTCAGCAGCACCGCCCGCGGCAGATGAGATTTGGGTACGATATCGCCCACCGAGGCCTGCCATGACGGATTGTTGAACGCAAACCCGCAGCCCAGCAGAAAAGACAGCCCCAGAAGCAGCCAGGGCGTCACCACATCGAGCCACGCCAGCACCATCAGGGCGATGGAAACGGCCAGCATGAACAGCTGCGAAAACAGCATCACCCGGCGCCGGTCGAAGTTGTCTGCCAGAGCGCCGGACATCAGCGAAAACAGCATCACCGGCAGCGTGGTGGCCGTCTGAACCAGCGCCACCATGTCTGCAGAATCGGTGAGCAGCGTCATCAGCCATGCCGCACCGACACCCTGCACGAGCCAGCCGAAGCTCGAAACGACGTTGGCGATCCAGAGCGCCCGGAATACCGGAAACTGAAGCGGTGCAAATGGCGAACGGTCCTCCGCCGGGTAATCGCTCACATCAGCTTCCATCCCGGGCAACCAGCGGAATGAGGGTATCCGCCTTCAGCCCCGGAAAATCAAACAGCCCCAGATCGCCGAGATGAGAAGGCGCCACGTTGCGCAGTGCTCGGGCGATGTTCTCCACCCGGCCGGGCTGCTGACGGTCCCACTCGGTGAGCATCGCTTTGATGTTCTGACGCTGCAGATTTTCCTGCGAACCGCACAGATTGCAGGGAATGATGGGGTGCCGGCGAGCCTCCGAATAGGCGGCGACATCACGCTCCCGGGCATAGTAGAGCGGTCGGATCACCACGTTGCGGCCATCGTCACTCTTGAGCTTGGGGGGCATGGCCTTCATCTTGCCGCCGTAGAACAGGTTCAGAAACAGGGTCTCGACCACATCATCGAGATGGTGTCCCAGCGCGATCTTGTTAGCACCCCGTTTGTCGGCATGTGAGTAGAGAATGCCGCGACGCAACCGGGAGCAGATCGGGCAAGTGGTTTTTCCCTCGGGGGTCTTCTCGCGAACGATGCTGTAGGTGTCTTCCTCGAGAATCTCATAGGGCACGCCGAGCTCCGCCAGATAGCCCGGCAGCACGTCTTCAGGAAAACCCGGCTGTTTCTGATCCAGGTTGACCGCCAGAAGCTCAAAGCGGATCGGCGCGCTGCGCTGGAGCGACATGAGCATGTCGAGCAGGGTGTAGCTGTCTTTGCCGCCCGACAGGCACACCATCACCCGGTCACCGTCTTCGATCTGCCCGTAGTCGACGATGGCGCGACCGGTCAGACGGCGCAGCTTCTTCTGCAGCTTGTTGAAGTCATAGCGCGCTTTGCGTTCTTCAGGCTCGAAGATGGCGGGCTCGTTGGAAGACACGATGGACAGTCTCTGTGCAGGGATCGGCGTTTTTACCGACCCAGGTGTTAGATGTCCAGCGTTCAGGCGCTTTCGCGCAGGGCATGCTCACCGACGTAGGCGATAAAGTCATCGATGGGCAGCGGTCTGGAGTAGTAAAAGCCCTGGATGTAATCGCAGCCGATCTTGCTCAACCGCTGCACCTGGGCCTCTTCCTCCACGCCTTCAGCAACAATCTTCATGCCCAGAACACGCCCCATCGAGATAATAGAGGCCACCAGGCCATAGTCCCGGGTGTTCTCCAGACGATCGATGAACGTCTTGTCGATTTTCAGCACATCGAACTCGAAGTCGCGCAGATAGCTCAGTGAGGAAAATCCGGTACCGAAATCATCGAGCGCTGTCCGGCAGCCGAGCAGCTTTACCTGTTCGAGAAACCGCTGCACGCCATCGCGATCCGCGATCAACGCGCTTTCCGTTAGCTCGACCGTGATTCGATCGCAATCGCCTTCGGCGAGCACAGCCATCAGCTGATCGATTGCATCCTGATTTTTCATCTGCGCGGCGCTAACGTTGACCGACACTCGAACATCCGCAAGCACCTCGGGATGCTCGGCCAGGGCCTGCCGGGCTGAACGCACGACCCAGGCGCCGAGATCGTTGATGATGCCGGTTTCCTCAGCAACCGGAATGAACTCGCCAGGTGATACCAGCCCCTTTTCAGGATGCTGCCATCGAACCAGCGCTTCCGCACCGTAGACCTTGCCGGAACCGACATGGATCAGCGGCTGAAAATGCAGCAGCAGCTGATCGTCGCCCACGGCTTTGCGTAGCTCGGACTCGATCTCGAGCCGCCGTTCCGCACGAGCGTTCATCGCGGACTCGAAAAACGCCACCCCGTTGCCGCCGTTCTTTTTGACCTCCAGCCGGGCAGCATCAGACTTCTGCATGAGCTCGCTGCTGTCGGAACCGTCTGCAGGAAAAACACTGATACCAACGCTCGAAGTAATGAAGATCTCCCGATCATCCACTTCGAAGGGCATGCTCACCTGCTCGACGATCTCCCGGCCGATGGCTTCGAGCTCGCCATAATCGTCGAACGCCTCCAGAAGCAGCATGAAGTGATCACCGGCAATTCGCGCAACGGTGTCGCTTTCCCGGGCGCACAGCGCCACCCGGAATGCCGCCTGGGTCAGCAGCTGGTCGCCTTTCGCGGCTCCGACCGAATCGTTGATGATCTTGAAGTTGTCGAGATCGACGCTGATGAGCGCCCCACTGCGGCCGGACTTTTCCGAACGCAAGGCCTGCTGCAGGCGTTCGAGAAGGAGGTTGCGGTTGGGCAGTTTCGTCAGCGTATCGTGGTGCGCCTGCCACAGCATCAGACGACGCTCGCCCTCATCGATGATCATGTCCTGAGAAATGGTGAGATAGCCAACCAGCTTATCCTGGCTGTCACAGAGCGCATGGCGCACCACGCTGTCCGAAAACGCCTCGCCCTGAGCATTGCGCAGCCAGAACTCACCCGCCCAGCGGCCGGATTCACTCAGGCTGCGACGCATCTCCTCGAAGGCGTCGTCGTCCATCTGCCCGGAGTGGTTGTAGCCCACGGGCTGACCGATCAGCTCATCGCGCCTGCGCCCGCTCAACCGCTCGTAGGCGTGGTTGACGTCGACGATGACATCCTCTGCGTCGGTGAGAACGACCGCGCACGGTGCATTGACGAAAAGCGGATCTTCCCCGCGGGAACCGATGTCATCGTCAATTGAAGAATTGAGGCGTCGAGTGAGATAGCAGCCGAGCACACCCACCCCTGCACTGAGCATGAGCATCCCGACAACGAGACTGGACGAAAGGGTGACTGACACGCGACTTTTCCACTACCGATACAAAAAAGGTAGACGACGCATGGGCGCAGGCAAAAATTGCACCTCAAATTCGCGCACTGCATCACGGGTGCCAGAAATCCGGCGTAAATCGTATCGTTATGCGACGTCAGAGGCCGCGCAGAACCAGCATAGGCGGAGACGTGACCACGCGACGGGTACCAAAAAGCCCCACGGCCATGATCAGCAAAGCACCCACCAGCGGTGCTGCAATCCACACACCAGGATGCAGACGGTACGGCAGCTCGAATACCTGCACCTGCAGTACCAGCACCGTGATTTCGGCACCCACCGCGGCGACGATACCCGCCATGCCGCCCAGCGCGGCAAACTCCACCGCCAGGGATCCGCGGATCAGCCGTCGCGTGCCACCCAGCGTACGCACGAGCGCATGCTCGCTCATCCGCGCGTCACGGCTGGCCTGAATACTGGCCAGCAGAACCAGGCAGCCGGACACCAGGACAAGACCAAGCACCAGCTCCACGGCCTGGGTCACACGGCTGACAATACTCTGCACCTGCTCGATGATCGCATCGACCTCCAGGACGGTGACCGTCGGGAACTCACCAAGCAGCTGGTTGAGAAACACCTTCTTCTCACGCGGCAGATAGAATGACGTCATATAGGTGGCGGGAAACGTCTCCAGGGTCTGCGGAGAGAAAATGATGAAGAAGTTCGGCCGCATGCTTTCCCAGTTGAGCGTGCGAAGTGAGGTCACTTCTGCTGTCACTTCGGCGCCACCGATATCGAAGGTGAGGACATCGTTCATGCCGAGGCCCCGTTCCTCGGCATATTCAGCCTCCAGAGACACCTGGGGGCGTGCATCGGTGCCAGCCCACCAGGCGCCTTCGATCAGCGTGTTGTCTTCCGGCAGCCGCTGGGCCCAGGTGAGGTTCCGTTCGCCATCAAGCCTCGGTCCGTCGCC
>JAUIKX010000366.1 GCA_030430515.1 Gammaproteobacteria bacterium
AACGCACCGACCATCTGCATGAAGCCCATGGCTACGCCCCGGCGCTCGGGGGCGGCTGTTTCTGCCATCACGATCTGACTTACCGGCACCATGGGCCCTTCGGCGATACCGAGCACGAACCGGGCAGCAAACAGCATGGCGAAGGTTGCTGCGAGGCCGCCACCCGCGGAACCCACGGAAAACACGATGGTGCAGGCAATCAGAATGAGTTTGCGCCTGCCGGTGCGGTCACTGATGCGTCCGCCGAAGAAACTGGAAAGGGCGATTGCGCCAGAAAGTGCTGCAGCGAGCAGGCCGAGCTGGGCATTGGTGACCTTGAGGCCATCGACGATATAAGGCGACAGGTAGGCAACCAGCAGGCGGTCGAAGGCGACGATGCCATTGGCCAGCGTCAGTAACAGCAGCACGCCGATTTCATAGCGGCGGTTACGGCTGCCGTTGGATGTGGTGGTCACTTTGGTCCCCTCATAACGATCGGTGCTCTCTGAGGCTGCCAGCGTCACATAGACGACCCGGCTTGTGAATCGCGAGTCGTGTGTTGCGTTGCCTGGGCGTTTGGGAGAGAATTGCTATGAATCATAGCTATTTTGTGGAGGTCCTATGCCCGTAGCAGAACCGCAGGACGACACCAACGTCGTCAGGTACGAAGTTTCAGATGGTATCGCCTGGGTCTACTTCAATCGTCCTGAGAAGCGGAATGCCATGAACCCGGCCACCAACCGCGTGATGACCGATGTACTCGATGAGATCGAGTTTCGCGACGACGTGAAGGTGCTGGTTCTTACCGGTGAAGGCGATGCCTGGCAGGCCGGTATGGACCTCAAGGAATACTTCCGGGAAACCGAGGCGCAGGGCCTGCGCGGTGTGCGGAAATCCCAGCGTGAGTCATACGGCTGGTTCCGCCGGCTGCGCTGGTACCAGAAGCCGACCATCGCCATGGTCAACGGCTGGTGCTTCGGCGGTGGCTTCGGCCCGCTCTGCGCCTGTGATCTGGCCATCTGTGCAGACGAAGCGAAGTTCGGTCTGTCGGAGATCAACTGGGGCATTCTGCCCGGCGGCGGCGTGACCAAAGTGGTCGTTGATTTCATGTCCATGCGCGACGCCATGTACCTCACACTGACCGGTGAGGCCATCGACGGCAAAACCGCCGCAGCGTGGAAACTGGTAAACGAAAGCGTACCGCTCGATCAGCTCAAAGGTCGCGTCGAAGAGCTGGCCAAGACCATCATGGAGAAGAGCCCGTCAGCCATCAAGGCGGCGAAAGACGCAGTCCGTCGGGTTAAAGAGATGACCTACGACAACGCCGAGGACTACCTCGTGCGCGCGCAGGAATCTGCCAACTTCTTCGACAACGAGTCGCGCAAGGAAGGCATCAAGCAGTTCATCGACGACAAGTCCTACAAGCCGGGCCTCGCCGCGTTTAAACGCGACGAGTAGGCCTCAAAGTGCTGGCCGACGCCACTTATCGGTGGTGTTGGCCGGTATGTTCTGAAATGGCGCCCACGATCTGATCCCACACCTCTTCGGGCAGGTCGTGGCCCATGCCTTCAATGAGTTCGAGACGCGAGCCGGTAACCGCCTCAGCCGTGTCGAGCCCTCCCTCCACCGGCACCAGCGGATCATCTTTGCCGTGAATCACCAGGGTTGGTGTGGTGACGTTCGCGAGCGCCGGTTTGCGGTTGCCTGAGGCAGCAATGGCCGCCATCTGGCGGGTCACACCTGCAGGGTAGAAGCTGCGTTCGAAATCTTGTCGCGCCCGCTCGCGGATGTTCTCTTCGCTGTCCTGATAAGCGGGGCTGCCGATGGTTCGGGAGATGGACACGGCTCTCTCCAGCACCTCTTCAAGCGTCGTTCCTGCCGGGCTGGTCAAAGCGGCCATGGCTTCCGGCTTGGAGGGCGGCAGTTCAGGATTACCGGTGCTCGACATGATGGATGTCATGGAATGCAAGCGGTCGCCGCTGCGAATGGCCATGGTCTGGGCGATCATGCCACCCATCGAAGCACCGCATATGTGCGCACGCTCGATCTCGAGCGCGTCGAGCAGGCCAACGGCGTCGTCCGCCATGTGGTCGAGCGTGTAGGGCGCTTCTACCGGCTTGCCTTCCAGCGCAGCGGCGAACAGCTGAACCATATCCGGAATGCCCGCATCGTCGAATTTATGCGACAGGCCGATGTCCCGGTTGTCGAAACGGATGACGTAGTGGCCGTTGTCCACCAGCCGCTGGCAGAACTCGGGGCGCCAGCGGGTCATCTGGGTGCCGAGACCCATGATCAGGAGCAGCGGTCGGTCTGAAGGGCTGCCGAAGGTATCGTACTCGATGTCGATGCCGTTGATGCGGAGTTGGCTCATGGGTTTTCTGTCCTGGTGGGTAAAGCGAGCGGGACTCTACCAGTTCATGCATGGTGC
>JAUIKX010000077.1 GCA_030430515.1 Gammaproteobacteria bacterium
TCTTCGACCAGGGCATTGATCTCGTCGGCGCTGAAGTTGCCGCGACCACGCACGGTGATCTGACCGTAGTGGGCCTCGGAGTCCGAGAAGAAAATCATGCCGCTACCGTACTTGCCGTAGGCGGTGAATATCCCGATAACCGCTACGATGGCGATACCGAGCGTAACGACGGCATAGCGGGCAGCGAAGCTGAGCAGGCGGGCGTAGAGTCCGGTGAGCGTGTTCAGGCGGGTGGGATCGCCGTCTTCGAGCTGCTTCAGCGTTTCCAGAGACTGCTCGTCACGAGCGCCGGCCTTACCGAACAGCGAGCCGAGCACCGGGCCGAACACCAGTGCGTACAGGAGCGAACCGGACAGCACCGTGAAAACCGTAACCGGCAGGTAGCGCATGAACTTGCCGGAGATTCCCGGCCAGAAAATGAGCGGCAGGAAGGCGGCGAGGGTGGTTGCTACCGACGCGGTGACCGGCCAGAACATCCGTTTTGCTGCGAGGGTGTAGGCGCTTCTGGAGTCGTAACCCTCGAGCATCTTCCGGTCTGCGTACTCCGTGACGACGATCGCACCGTCGATGAGCATACCGAGACCTAACAGAAGGCCGAACATGACCATGAAGTTGAACGTGTAGCCGATCATGTAGATCAGCGTCAGCGAAAAGAGAAAGGAGATCGGAATGCCCAGGCCGACGATGATGCCGCTGCGCAGGCCGATGGCGGCAACGACGATGACCATGACCAGCGCCAGGGCGGTCATGATGTTGCCTTCAAGCTCGGTGACCTGTCCCTGCGCAAAAGGTGACTGGTCCTGGGTGAAGAATATGTCCACCTTTGCCGGCAGCGTTTGTTTGTATTCGGCTGTGACGTTTTTCGCGGCTTCGACGGTGTCGATGAGGTTGGAGCCCGTGCGTTTCAGCACGTTCAGCGAAATCGTTCGTTTGCCGTTGACGCGAGCATAGCGATCCCGGTCTTTGAAGGTGCGCCGCACCGTGGCGACGTCTGACAGCGTTACCACAGTGTCACCGCTGGCGCGGATCGGCAGGTCGTACATGTCCTGGGCGGTTTCGATGATGCTCGGCACTTTCACGGAGAAACGGCCGCTGCCGGTGTCGATGCTGCCCGCGGGAATGAGCCTGTTGTTGCGCAGGATCGTGTTGATCAGCTCTTCGCCGGAAATGCGATACGATTCCAGAGCATCCGGGTCGATGATCGCTTCGAGCATCTCTTCGCGATGGCCCTGCATCTCCACATCCCGTACGTCCGGGATGGTCTCAATGCGATCCCGCAGATCCAGTGCCAGGTTGTACAGCAGGCGTTCGGGGACTTCATCGCCGACGAAGTTGATCTGCAGAATCGGCCAGTCTTCGGTGCTTTCTTCGCGGATGATGGGCTCTTCGATGGTGCTCGGCATTTCCGGTTTGGCACGATCCACCGCTTCCCTGAGATCGAGCAGCGCCTGATCCAGGTCGTAGTCGGCGTCGAATTCCACCATCACGCTCGCCGCGTTTTCGTAGGCGTAGGAGGTGATCTCTTCAACACCCTCGACGGCGCGGATCTCGATTTCCAGCGGCATTGCGAGGAGGCGTTCCGAATCCTCTGGTGAAATGCCCTCGTTGATGACCTGCACGATGAAGAACGGCACCTGGATGGAAGGATCGTTTTCAATGGGCATGGCCACTCGCGAGATGATGCCCGCGAGCACCACCATGAACATGATGAGCAGGGTGGTTCTAGTGCGGCTTATGGCCGCTTCGATGAACGCGTTCACGGGCCGGCGGCGATGTGTATGGGCTCAGCCGCGATTTCTCTCAGCCCTGCTTCAGATTCGGCTTCACTGGGTACCGGGGCGATGCCAGGCTCCTGTTCGGGTACTCGGGCAGGCATTTCGGGACCAGCTTCGAATTCAACCTCTACGAGTTCGCCGGGTACGACCAGCTCCTGGCCGACGGTGATGATGGTGGCTCGTTCGGGCAGGCCGCTCAGCCAGACACCGTTGCCATCGTCGTCGAGAATGTCCACGTGATGAAACTCGACCCTGTTTTCAGCATCGAGCAGGCGTACGCCGATGCTGCCATCGTCTCCACGGGGTACGTGCGCGTTTGCGGATCACTCTGCTGGCCGATGAAGGTCACCTCGCCTTCGACGTTCCGCCCGTTCATCAGGTAGCCGGTTGCGGGTCGGCCTGCTCTGACCATTGGCACGTCCACTTCGGCGACCTGGCCGATGAGCAGCATGGGGTTCAGGTCAACGATGGTGGCGCAGGCGCTGCCGGGGCTGACGAAATCGCCTACTTCGAGCGAAACGGTTTCCACGACACCGTCGAACGGCGCGCGGACCAGCGTGCGATCAATCTCGAGCTGTCGGCGCTCCACCTGTGCGCGGGCCGCTGCCAGGCGTGCTTTTGCCTGCGCGATGGCGGTTTCCGATTGGAAGCCCTTGGCTTTCAGCTTCAGCGCGCCTTTGTATTCGATCTCGGCCTGGTTCAGCGCTTCTTTCGCTTCATAAAGACCCGCTTTGCGGTCGTCCATCGCGAGGCGGCACAGCAGCTGCCCTTTGCTGACCTCGTCGCCGCGCTCCACCGGGCGCTCTTCGACCCGGCCGCCGGTCTCTGCCCGTACCGAGACGGTGCGCTTGTTCTCGGTGCGTCCGCGAAGCACCACGTGCTGCGTATGCGGTTGTGCATACACCACGCTAGCCCGTACCCGTGTGGGCTGCTTGTCTTCCGACTCCGCATCGAGCTTGGCGTTCTGCTCGGCCAGATTTGCGGGCACGGGCGTGTCGTCTTCGGTGCCCAGCTGCCCGGACAGCAGCCACAGGATGAGCAGTAGGGCGATGATCGCGGCGGTGATGTAAGTTGTGCGCATAGGGTAGGAGGCTCCGCATCGATACCGGTTTCTCGAAGTTGAGGGCCAGACCGGGCGCTTGGTCTGCGAAACGGATATCGGTTTGCTACCAAAAGTAACATCGAAGGATAGCACCCGTCCATTACTTCCGCCAGCGCGGCAGCAGACCCATGCCGGGAATATGGGAACGGGTTAACGGGATCAGGGCCGGAGTGCGCGCTCCGGCCCCAGAGTGGTCAGGACCAGGGGTACCTAGGCGGACGCGCTTTCGCGGCTCGACATGCGTTGGAACCAGGCCTGAAGGTTGCCTAGCTCTTCGCCCAGCGGCTGGCCGACGTTGTTACCGAAGAGCACGAAGCAGAATAGCAGAATGTCGGCGAGGGTCATTTTATCGCCGGCAAGGAAGTTTTTACCTTCCATGAGGCCGTCCAACCAGGCGAGCTTCTCCCGGGTGATCTGCTTCAGACCTTCAGCAGCCTCCGGAATCGTCGTGATGCGGTCTTTGAAAAGGCCCAGGCCTTCACTGTAACGGAAGCCGTTTGCCAGGTTCTCACACACGTACAGGTCAACCCGCCGGGTCCACATGCGGGTAAGTGCGCGCTCTTCAGCGGTTTCGCCGATCAGGGACGGCCCGTCGCCGACTTCGTCCAGGTACTCGCAGATGGCTGTGACTTCGGCCAGGTGGGTACCGTCGTCCAGTTCCAGTGAGGGCAGCATGCCGGAGGGGTTGCGGGCTGTGTGGGCTGACTGGCGGTTTTCACCGCCCATGATGTCCACTTCCACCAGTTCCAGGTCGACCCCTTTCTCTGCGGCGAACATGCGCACGACGTGGGGGTTCGGTCCAACGGAGTTGTAGAGTTTCATTCTGAGTCCTCGTTGTTGATGCGGTTTCTGGAGAGAGGCTGGATCACCACTCGCCGGTGTTTTCCATGCTGGCCCACGGCTCTGCGGGTTCGAGCGCGGTGCCGGCCTGAAGAAGTTCGATGGAGATGCCATCGGGAGACCTGACGAACGCCATGCGGCCGTCTCTCGGTGGTCGGTTGATCGTCACACCGCCGTCCATCAGGCGCTGGCAGGTGGCGTAGATATCCTCTACGGCGTACGCGAGGTGACCAAAATTACGGCCGCCATCATAGGTTTCCGGGTCCCAGTTGTAAGTTAGTTCCACCTGAGCGCTTTCGTCGCCGGGTGCGGCCAGAAAGATCAGCGAAAAACGTCCTTCTTCGCTGTCGTAGCGACGCAGCTGCGTCAGGCCGAGCTTGTCGCAGTAAAAGTCCAGAGACGCATCCACATCGCTCACGCGCACCATGGTGTGCAGGTATTTCATTGAAGTCCCACCCTTCCCGGGGTTTCAGAGCGGTTAGCTTCTCGTAAATGGCTGGATAAAAAAAGCCCCACGCTGGGTGGGGCTGATCAGTGGTTTGCCGGCCTTGGTTGTAGCAGGCAACCTTTCATGGAGAGTTGGGGTGAGCGGTTTCCGCTAGAGAATCCACAGGCTCGAGATGACGGTTGCGAGCGTCAGGAGAGCGCCGAGGAGAAGAGCGCTTTCTTGAGTGCTCAGGGCTTCCTCAGATTCAAATTTGAACGAGGTTGCCGAGGTCTGGTTGCTGTTGCGAGTCATCGTTTGCATGTGTGGCTCCTGTTTTGGGCGTTTCCGTTCAAACACCCTTTGGATACTGCTCGATGTTTAGATTAGTAGCTGGATGTGCAACCAGGTCGGAGGAAAAGTGGAGGTAAATTGGAGGGCATGGCTGGCGGGCCTGGCTGGCGGGAAGGGCCGGGCCCGATCGGTTGCCCGCCGCCGCCAAGTACGTAATCAGGAGCTTTTCTGCTCGAGGGTCTGCAGCTGATCCACGCGTTTTTCGATAGAGCGCCGGAAGGCTGCGGCGACGGAACGCGTGAGCGGGCGCTTGTCGGCCCTGCGAGCCTTGAATTCGGCTTCGAGGCTGCGGATTTCCTGTGTAAGACGTTCTTTGACTTCTGCGTCGCCCATCGGTACTGCCTGATGCGCCATTTCTATGGAACTGATGTTATTTCATGGCCCCGCGAATGGGTTGCGGAGTCCGTAAAGAGATTGTAACGGCGCTGAAATTTTCCGACGTGAGCGTGGTCTCAGTGTTGCCGGAAAATTGACGCGCCGTACACTGTAGGGAAGAGAACTTCGATAAATCGCTCTGCAGGTCAGCTAAATGGGTTCAAAGATGAAAGTTGCGTTCCGCTCCTTGCTTGTGGTGCTCCTGGCGATGCACCTCCTTTCTGGGTGTGTGGTCAATCCTGTGACCGGCGAGAACGAAATCGGGTGGGTGAGCACCGAGGCGCAGATCGACATCGGCCGCAAGAACTACGTGCCTGCTCAGCAGATGCAGGGCGGACAATACAAGGTTGACCCGGCACTCACGGAATACGTCAATGGTGTCGGCCAGCGCCTGGCAAAGCAGGCACCCATCGACCTGCCCTGGGAGTTTGTGGTGCTCAACAATTCGGTACCGAATGCCTGGGCCATGCCCGGAGGAAAAATTGCGGTGAACCGTGGCCTGCTGACGGAGCTCGGCAGCGAAGCCGAACTGGCGGCGGTGCTCGGGCATGAGGTCGTGCATGCGGCTGCCCGTCATGGCGCCAAGAGCATGGAGCGCGGCATGCTGTTGCAGGGGGCGCTGGTTGCGGCGGCAATCGGCACCCGTAATCAGGAATATGCGGGTGCGGTGCTGGGCGGAGCCCAACTTGCTGCCGGTCTCGTGACACAGAAATATGGCCGTGATGCGGAGCGGCAGTCTGACTTCTACGGCACTCGTTACCTCGCCGAAGCCGGCTACGATCCTCAGGCGGCGGTTGACCTGCAGAAGACGTTTGTCAGGCTGTCGGAAGGCCGCAAGTCGAGCTGGCTCGAGGGGCTCTTTGCCAGCCACCCTCCGTCGACGGAGCGGGTGCGCAACAATCAGGCGCTTGTCAAAACTTTGCGTGCTGAGGGCTACACAGGAGGAGAGCTGGGCAAGCAGAGATTTGTCGCCGCAACAGCCCGTATCCGAGAAGATGCCGAGGCTTACGCGGCGTACGACGCCGCTCGAAAAGCCGCTGCCGATAAACGCTACGACGCTGCGGCTGACGAGGTGACCAAAGCCCTGCGCCTGCAGAGCGCTGAAGCACAGTTTCACGGGTTGAGAGGTGACATCCGCCGCATGCAGGGGCGTCACGAAGATGCTGTTACCAACTACGACAGGGCCATCGCGCGGGATGACGGCTACTTCGCTTACTATCTCGGTCGCGGCCTGGCGCGCAGTCAACTTGGGCGGCGTGATGCGGCGAAAGAGGATTTCAGCCGGTCAGTGAATTATCTGCCAACCGCCGTTGCTTACAGCGAACTCGGCAAGATTGCCGAATCGGAAGGCAATTCGGACGCCGCTGTGAGGTACTACGAAGCGGCGGCGAGTGCGCCGGGTGCAGCAGGACAGCAGGCGATGCAGGGCCTCGTGCGCCTCGACCTGCCGCGTCAACCCGGCAAGTACGTGCGCGCGGAGCTGGCTCGTGGTGCCCGCGGAGAGGTTCTTCTCAAAGTCACCAACACCACGCCCGTGACGCTGACGAACATTCAGGTCAACACGGTTCTGCGCTGGGCGGTGACCGGCGAGCAGGCGTTGTCCCGCCGGGTTGCGAGCCTGTCAGGCGGTACAAGCACGTTGATTACGCTGCCGCTACGTAACGACAAGCTCGTTGGGGGCAACGCCTACGCGGTGGCGGCGCAGTCCCGTTAGCTGATGTACTCGCCCATGCCGGCATGCTCCAGCGCCTGACGCTTGGCGTTCTCTAGGTCGTAGTGCATGCGCGATACGATTCTTTGTGCGTACAGCCCGCCACCCGCCTGAATGTTGGTTACGGCGGACCAGCCACCAAGTGCGTCCGCCGTGGTGTCGCGGATTGCGTGGAACAGTTTGGTGCGATAGACACCGTCCACGTCCTGACGCGTTCCCATGTACTTGCGGACGAGGTGGCCTGATTCCTCATTTTCGAGATCAGCGATGGAGGGCGCCGTCAGCACCGACCCGCCAGCGATATCGTGCAGATGCCGCACCATCAGAGAGTAGTTGGACGCGCCGTGGTACTTGCCTACATTGGTGTAGAGCTCATCCGGAAAGGCAGCACCGTCTGAGGTGATTTTGCAGTTCTCTATCGCGGCCTCGAGGCTTGCGCGCACGAGCGATGCGTTGATCATCATCTCGGAGATTTTCTCCTTGATATGGCCGACGCGTTCGAGGCCGTTGGCCTCCGCGATCAGCTGGGCGTAGCCCACAAGTCGGTCGTAGCCTGATGCCATGCTGGCTAGCCCGCCGAGGCGCTCCCACAAGCCCAGGCTGTGAGCGAACACGGCGGCAAACTCCGGCACACCATCCAGCAGTACCCGCTCGTTTGGCACGAACACGTCGTCGAATATGACGAAACCTTCGGGCGTGTGGTGTTTGCCGGACACCGGAAAATCGCGAACGTCCTCGTGACGCGGGTAGTAGGTGGTGTTGACGATCTTCACCCCTGGGGCGTTCACGGGCACCATGGCGGCAATGGCGTAATCCTCCTCGCCTTCCCGCATGGCCTTAGTGGGAATGGTCATCAGCTCGTGGCCCATGGAGGCGGCGGAGATATGCAGCTTGGCACCGCGTATCACCACGCCATCGTCCCGTCTTTCCACCACCCGCACATAGGCGTCGGGGTCGTCCTGCTGTGACGGTTTGCGGCTGCGATCACCTTTGGCGTCGGTGATGCACTGAGTGATCCGCACGTCACGACGTTGAGCATCCTTCACATAGGCACGGATGCGTTGGGCATTCTCCGGCAGTTTGCTCTCGATGCGGTCCGCGGCGGTCAACAGGGTCATGATGGATGCGTAGGTAACGTGGGTCAGTAGGTCGACGGTTTCATGCAGCTCCACCTGCTCTCGGAGCTCCTTCGCCGAGCCCGGAACGGCCATGAAGTCACCGACCGCTTCATCGCCGGGCTTGTAGAAGCGGTCGTAGCCGGCGGCGGCGGAGTCCACGGTGATGCCTAGAATCGGATCGGTGGCGACGTTGTCGACACGCTTGCCCTCGAAAAAAGTCTCCCGGCCGTCGTCCAGCGACTTTCGGTACTCTTCGCCTGTCATCATAGTGCTTCTCCCCTCGTTGAATTCTGAGTTAACGCTGCGCCCAGCCTCCTGAGAAAGGGATAGCCTGGCCGACAATGAAATCTGACTCGTCGCTGGCGAGGAACAGCGCAAACAGCGCGTCCTCATCCTCGGTTGCTAGCCGCCCCAGAGGCACCTGACGAGCCAGCGACTTTTTGAAACTCTCTTTCTCGCGCAGCTCCGGCGGGTAGTACACCGGATTTTCCACATAGTTCTGAGCGATGAGGTTGACCTGGACGTTGTGCGGCGCCACTTCCACACCCACTGACTGCACGTAGCCGACCTGGGCGGATCGCGCGGCGCTGTATGCGGCGACGGTTTTGAGCCCCCGCATGGCAACGGCGCTGCCGTAAACGACGATCTTCCCTGACCTGCGTTCGATCATCTGCGGCAGCACCGCGCGACACAGCCTGTGCAGCGGGTGCACCATCATGTCGAAACAGGTTGCCCATGCCGCATCGTCCAGCTCGGTGACGGGCGTGCCGCTGAAGTTCGGCGAGGCGAGGTTGGCGACAAGCACGTCGATCGTTCCGCCTTCTTCGATGAGGGCTTCGCAGGCGCCGGGAGCGGTGAGGTCGCGCTCGTCCATCTGTACCTGTGCACCCTCACGCGTGAATACGCGTTCCGTAGCCGCCCCCATATAGTCGTTTGCCTGCGTGACAAGCACGCGTTTGCCGGCCAGTCTGCCCGTCATATCGGCTCCTCAGCGTTTCGCCGCAACCCCGTGGATCATGAATGCAGCCCACCTTGGCCCGGGCGCGTAACCGGAGGTTTTCTCGCTGACGCTGAAACCGGCGGCTTCCAGCAGATCGTCGGCCCGACGCGTCAGGTGGCAACCGCCACCGATCTTCTTCCACAGCGGCTCGATGCGAGCCTGCCACTTCTGTACCTTCGGATCGTCTGAACGGCCGTGCTCCACAAACAGCAGTTCGCCGCCGGGCTTGAGTACCCGCCGCATCTCCTCGACGGCGCGATAGGGGTTGGGAATGCTGCACAGCGTCCAGGTGCAGACGATGGTGTCGAAGTGATTGTTGCCGACCGGCAGCTCTTCGCCGCTGATACCGAGCACATTGATGGGTTTGTTCAGCTGCTCAGCTCGTGCGCGCGCTTTTTCGCTCAGTTCTGCTGAAGGGTCGACGCCCGTGATGCTCTTCACGTCGTCAGAATAGTGCTGAAGGTTCAGCCCGCTGCCGATGCCGATCTCCAGCACCTCGCCGTGTGCTCTCGGCACGTACTGGCTGCGCAGCTCCGTCATGGCGGGCTGGCCGCAGAGCTTGTCGATCATGTTCGGCAGTACGTAACGTTCGTAGAGGTTGGCCAATTTTCTGGTTTCCTATTCAGTCCAATAGCGATCGCGCAGTACGCGCTTGTAGAGTTTGCCCGTCTCGTGCCGCGGCATTTCCTGTTCGTAGTCGATGCTGCGAGGTGCCTTGTAACCTGCAAGATGGCTGCGGCAATGTTCGATCAGCGTTTCCGTAGTCGTTTCTGTTGGTTGGTAGTCCGGGTGGAGAACCACTGCGGCTTTGACTTCTTCGCCGAACTCGTCGTTCGGTACGCCGAATACGGCGACATCAGTCACAGCCGGGTGATCGGCGAGCACGCCTTCGATCTCAGCAGGATAGATGTTGACGCCACCGGAAATGATCATGTCGATCTTCCGGTCGCTGAGGTAGAGGTAACCCTCCTCATCGAAGTAGCCGATGTCGCCGAAGGTGAAGACCCCTTTGTCCAGATGGACCGAAGCGGTTTTCTCAGGTTCATTGTGATATTCGAAGTCCGAACCGGATAGATTCCTGACGTAGATCTGGCCATGCTCGCCGCTGGGTAAAGGCTGGCCTTCGTCATCGCGGATCGAAATTTCTACCATCGGGCTGGGTCTGCCCACAGTGCCCGGCCGGGTCAGCCACTCTTCGGCGCTTGCAGTCGTTACGATGGAGCCTTCGGTGGAGCCGTAGTACTCGCTGATCACAGGCCCCCACCAGTCGATCATGTCGCGTTTGACTGCTGGCGGGCAGGGCGCAGCGCCGTGCCAGACGGCAACCAGGCTGTGGCCTCTGAAGTCTCTTTTTGCGCTCTCATCCAGCGCAAGCAGGCGATGGAACTGTGTCGGCACGAGGTGCACGTTGGTAATTCTGTTCGTGTCGATCAGATCGAGACACTCGGCGGCATCGAACTTGTGTCGCATTACCACGTGGCTGCCTGCGATCAGCGGGAGAAAGGAAAACGCCCATTGAGCTGAGTGGTACACCGGGCCGCACAAAAGCGTGTTGCCATCGCCCGGAATGTTGAGCATCTGAGAGAGACCCTTGCCGATCATCTCCAGCACGTCCAGAGGCGCGCCCGGCGCCCAGGTGCTGGACTTTACACCCTTGGGGCGTCCGGTGGTCCCGGATGTGTAGAACATCGGACCGCCCAGACACTGATCTGCCGGTTCCGTATCTGCCGCTTCTGATAGCAGCACCTCGTACTGGGCAAAATTACCTGAGCCGCGAATCTGAATGACCTCTCCAAGCGTTGGCGTTTTCTCTCTCGCCAGGGCTTCGCGAGCGACATCTGCAAAGCGGTCTTCGACGAAGAGCAGGCGGGCGCCGGAGTCTGCCAGAACGTATGCCAGCTCGTCGGCGGTGAAGTGCCAGTTCACGGGTACGCACAGAAGCCCTGACTGCGTTGCCGCCAGAAGCACCTCGAAGTACTCGCGGCCGTTACCGGCGAAAATTGCGATGGTGTCCCCGGCTTTCAGGCCGCGCCCGCGCAGGGCGTTGATGAGCTGGTTGGTGCGGCGGTTCAATGCGCCCCAGGAGGTGGTGCCGCGCTCGTCGGTCAGCGCCGGCTGGTCACCCGGCTTGTCACTCGTGAAGCGGGTCATATCAGATGCTGCTCCTGGACAGTTTCATTCGTCGATGCTCGTTGGGGGCCGCGCGGTAGACTGGCCGCTCTCCTTTGATGGTTACGCGATGGCCGCTGCGTGTCTGAGGCCAGTAGTCCCACAGGGCCAGATGTTGCGTGCATCGGTTGTCCCATAGCGCGATATCGTTCTCCTGCCATTTGAAGCGCACCTGAAATTCCGCCCGTTGCTGATGCCGGAACAAAAGATCCAGCAGCGCGCGGCTCTCGTCGCTGGAGAGGTTTTGTATGCGCGTGGTAAAGCTCGGGTTGACGTAGAGCGCCTGCCGGCCTGTTTCCGGGTGCGTGCGAACCACCGGGTGCACGGCGCTTGGATAGCGTTTGCCGGCATCGTCGACGCCCCGGTCGGCGTATCGACCCCGATAGATATGCTCCGAATCATGCAGGGCAGTGAGCTCGCAGAGAAAGTTCTGCATTGGTTCCGACAGGGTCTCGAAGGCCGCATACATGCTGGAAAATAGCGTATCACCGCCGGTCTCGGGCACTGTATGCAGCTGCAGCATGGTGGCCAGCGGCGGTTCCTCGTCGCAGGACACATCGGTGTGCCAGCCATTGCCGTTGGCGACCTTTGAGTGCTCATCCGCGTAAATGACGAAGAGTTCCGGGTAACCGTCGAGATGAGGTGCCGCTGGATGAAAGTGCAACGGCCCGAACCGTTTCGCGAAATTGATTTGTGTTTCCGGTTCCAGCTTCGGCTGATCGCGAACAAACAGCACCTGATGCGCCCACAGTGCGTGCTGGATCTGTTCGAACTGGTCGCCGTCCAGGCGAGCCAGGTCGGCGCCGCTGACTTCGGCGCCGATACACGGGGCCAGCGGCGTGACCTGTAGCGCCACCTTTACTTCGAGAGAATGGTGACGCCGGATAGTCCCGGCGCGCCATAAACGTGGGTGTAGCCGGTGCGGGGCTGGTTCGGCACCTGGCGCTTGCCGGCTTCGCCGCGCAGCTGCAGGGCGATCTCATAGACCTGGCGCAGGCCCGACGCGCCGATAGGCTCACCGTTTGCCAGGCAGCCGCCGTCGGTGTTTACCGGCAGACGCCCGTCGATTTCCGTCCAGCCCTCGGCGAGCCACTTCTCCTGTTCGCCGTCGGCGCAGAAGCCGTTCTCCGACATATGCATGATCTCTGCGCCGGACTCCGTGTCCTGCAGCTGCGCCACGTCGATGTCTTCGGGGCCGATGCCGGCCATCTCGAAAGCCGCCTTCGAAGCTTTGACGGTGGGCGCATCGGCGCGGTCGAGCGCCTGGCCCTGCGTAAACACTTCGAACGAGCCGAAGTTGCGGGTGCGCACGACTGCAGCTTTCAGAAACACCGGGTTCGAGGTGAACTGCTTGGCTTTGTCGGCGCGGCACAGAATCATTGCGCAACCGCCTTCCGCTGGGGAGCAGAACATGTACTTGCGCAGCGGATGGCAGACCATCGGTGAGTTCGCGACTTCCTCGTAGCTGAACGCGTTCTTGCGCCAGGCGTTGGGGTTCATGGCGCCGTTTTTGTAGTTCTTCACAGCTACCCGGGTCAGGGTGTCTTCGGTGACGCCGTATTCATGCATATAGCGCTGAATCTTCATGCCGAAAAACTGCGGGGTCAGTGCCATACCAACGTCGCCGTACCATTTGCCCAGACCGCTGCCTTCCGGGTCGACGGTGAAGGCGCCGCGCGGGTGCTTGTCGAAGCCCACCGCCATACCGATGTCGAACATTCCGGACTGGATGGCCATGTAGGCGGACTGCAGGGCGCTGCCGCCTGTCGCGCAGCCGTTGGATACGTTGATGAACTGCAGGCCGGTCAGGCCCAGCTTCGACACCATGGTGTCGGCCTTTTCTGCTGCGGCGCTGCCGCCATAGGCGAACTCCATGTCCTGCCAGTCGAGGCCTGCGTCTGACAGTGCCTGTCGGGCGGCGAACACGCCCTGATCGAGACCGGTGGCGCCGTCGGTGCGGCCGAAAGGGTGAATACCAATGCCGATGATTGCTACGTCCACGTTGAGTCTCCTGTCAAAGTTCTTCTACGGGTTGAAAGAAATACGAAATAATGTCTTTGCCGTCGCGTTCGATGAATTTCTCCACAAC
>JAUIKX010000078.1 GCA_030430515.1 Gammaproteobacteria bacterium
CCTCGCACACGTACTCGCTCAGGCGGTTCTGGAGCTGCGGCCGGGATCGACTCTTGGATTCGGACCGCCCATCCGCGATGGTTTCTACTATGACTTCATCCTGTCTGAGCCGCTTTCGGAGGAGGATTTCCCCGAGATCGAGCGGCGGATGAAAAAGATCATCAAGAAAGGTCAGCGCTTCTATCGCGAAGACCTGAGCGCCGATGAAGCGCTCGCCCGTATCGATGAAATGCAGGAGCCCTACAAACGCGAGTATGCCGAGGAGCTGATCGGTAAACATGGGCTCGAGGGGCTGTCTTTCTATCGCAACGGCCCGTTTCTCGACATGTGTGAAGGGCCCCATGTCGACACCACCAAAGAGATTCCCCGCGATGCGTTCAAGCTGCGGAGTCTTGCCGGCGCATACTGGCGCGGGGATTCCAGCAACGTGATGATGACCCGCATCTATGCCTGGGCGTTTCTCGAGAAAGAAACCCTCGATGAGCACGTGGCGCGCTTCGAGGAAGCGCAGGCGCGGGACCACAAGAAGCTCGGCCGGGAGCTGGGCATCTACAAGATCGACAACGATATCGGCAAGGGCCTGCCTTTGTGGCTGCCCAACGGCACGGTGATTCGCGACGAGCTCGAAAAGCTGGCCCGTGAGCTCGAGTTCAAGGACGGCTACCACAGAGTGGCAACGCCTCACCTGGCTAAGGAGGCGCTCTACTACACCTCCGGCCATCTGCCGTACTACGCCGAAGACATGTATCCGGCTATGGAGCTGATGGAGCAGGACGAGTCTGGAGAAGGGCGCGTGAAGGAAGCGTACCGCCTTCGGCCCATGAACTGTCCGCACCACCACAAGGTCTATGCGGCAGAACCGCGTAGCTACCGAGATCTGCCGTTGCGTCTGGCGGAATACGGACAGGTTTACCGGTTCGAGGAGTCGGGGGCCGTAAGCGGTCTGCTGCGCGTGCGCGGTATGTGCATGAACGATGCGCACATCTACTGCACCCAGGAGCAGATCAAGGACGAGTTCAAGCGCGTCATGCGACTTTACGATGAAGCGTACTCCGTGCTTGGGCTCACCAGCTACAAGATCCGCCTGTCGCGCTGGGATCCCGAAGATCCGAAAGGCAAAGATAAGTACGTGGACAATCCCGATGCCTGGGCGTACTCCGAACAGGTACTGCGTGAAGTGCTTGAAGAGTTGGAAATCGACTACGTGGATGGCCCGGGAGAAGCCGCGTTCTACGGGCCGAAAATCGACATTCAGTTCGAGACCGTAACCGGTCGCGAAGAATCGGTATCCACGGTGCAGCTGGATTTCTCGGTGCCCGAGCGTTTCGGCCTGAAATACGTGGGATCGGATGGTGCGGAGCATACCCCTTACTGCATTCACCGTGCGCCGTTCAGTACCCATGAGCGTTTCGTTGCGTATCTGATCGAGCATTTCGCCGGCGCTTTTCCCACCTGGCTTGCGCCGCTTCAGGTGCAGGTGCTCACCGTGGGTGAGCAGTTCGATGGCTACGCCAACAAGGTGGTGGAACGACTGCGTGGACAGTTCGTGAGGGCCGAACTGGCATCGTCCAACGAGACGCTGCCGAAGAAGATCCGCGAAGGTACGGTGCGCAAGATTCCCAACCTGCTCATCGTTGGTGAGCGAGAGGCTGCTGACGGGACCGTGACCTTGCGCCGTTACGGGCATAAGGCTCAGGAGACCCTGTCGGTGGATGCCTTTGAGGCAGCGATACTTCAGACCATTCAGAGACGTAGCCTGGAATTCTGCATGCCCGGCGGCGAGTGATGGACGACAAGCCTTACTGCGCGGCGGTCTCGGCCCAGGCTGACGAGCCCATGCTGGGGACCGCCGTTCGGGCCGACGCCTGGTTGATGGTGGAGTTCGATGGTCTTTGGGAGCGCAAAGCGCTGACAGACAATGCACTGCCGGAAGTGGTGAATCGGTGGATCGAGCGGACTCGGACGAGCCTGACCGGTGAGTACGGCGTGGTAAGACCGCAATTCATCAAGCGGCGTCGGTCCGTAGATGAGGACATCACCGTAATGTTCGCCGCTGGTGGCACGCTGTGGCGACGGCAGTTCGCTGACTATGGTGCGTTGTCGTCCTGGTCGCTGACGGCGGATGAGATGATCGAGGAACCCCATCCTCAATACTTCGTCTGCACCAACGGGCGCCGGGATCGATGCTGCTCCCGTTTCGGCCTGCCGCTTTACCGCAAGCTGCGGGAGGCGGTGGGCGAGCGCGCCTGGGAAACGACTCACACCGGGGGGCACCGGTTTGCCCCTAATGTGCTGGCGCTGCCTCAGGGAGCGCTCTACGGGCGGGTGCTGGAGAAGCAGGTGGCAGACTTCGTCGGCGCCGTTGATCGCGGAGAGTTCGTCCGGGCCAACCTCCGCGGCCGCTCTGTCCTGCCGCCGTCGGCGCAGATCGTGGATGCGGAGCTTGCAGGTGCCGGAGAGTTTATCGACGTCGATGGTGAGTGGGTTCGATTCCGGGTTGATGGTGAGGTCGTCAGCCACCGTGTTGAGAAATCGGCCACGGCTTACGATGTGCTGGGCAGCTGCAGAGACGATGCTGCGGAGCCGGTATACCCACTGCTTTGGGCCGCGTCGGACTGATCTGCCCGGTTCGTTTTTCAGGCCATCCCCTTGTAAAGTAGCGCTCTTCGCTCAATTTGGGGATAGCAGTGAACTTCGATTTTTCGGAAGATGAAAAGCTCGTTCAGGAGCAGACCGCCCGATACCTCACCGATAAATGTGGCACCGATGCGGTGCGTGCGGTCCTCGAAGGTAATGAGGCTTACAGCAGCGACGTGTGGCAGGGCCTGGCCGATATGGGGCTCATGGGCACGGCACTGCCGGAAGCGTACGGAGGCGTCGAAGCCGGTTATCTGACGCTCTGTCTCGTGGCTCAGGAACTTGGACGTGCCGTGGCGCCGGTGCCATTTTCCTCCTCCATCTATCTCGCTGCTGAAGCGCTGCGCATGTTTGGTTCCGAGACGCAGAAAGAGCTCTGGCTGCCAAAACTCGCAACGGGTGAAGTCGTTGGTACCGTCGCAGTCACTGAAGGCCTGATCGAAGCGGCTGCCGACAATCTTCAGACCACGGTTTCGGGCGGTGCGGTCAGCGGCCGCAAGCTGGCGGTGGCTGATGGTGGTATTGCCGACCTGGCCGTCGTTCTGGCGCGGGGTGATCAGGGCGTCGACATGGTGCTGGTGGAGCTGAGCGGCTCCGGCGTGTCCCGTCATGCGGTGGAAACGGTCGATCCGACCCGCGACACCGCGACGATTGTGTTCGACGGTGCTTCTTCGGAGATGCTGGGTGAGCCGGGCGCGGGTTGGACACAGCTCGACAGGCTCTACGATCGCGCAGCTGTGCTGTTTGCGTTCGAGCAGATCGGTGGCGCACAGGCGGCGCTCGATATGGCGGTTGGTTATGCCAATGAGCGCTTCGCTTTCGGCCGCGCCATCGGTTCCTTTCAGGGGCTCAAACACATGATGGCCGATATGTATGTGGCCCTGAAGCTGGCGGAGTCCAACTGCTACTACGCAGCATGGGCGCTGGCGAGCGATTCACCTGAGCTGCCCCTGGCGGCGGCAACGGCGCGGGTGTCCGCAATTCAGGCCTACCAGCTCTGTTCCCGGGACAACATTCAGGTGCACGGTGGCATGGGCTTCACATGGGAGTTCGACTGCCACCTCTACTACCGTCGTTCCAACTACCAGACCCTGCAGCTTGGTGGGTTGAGCGTATGGGAAAACAAACTGATCGACGCGCTGGCTGCGGCGGCTTAAGGGAGGTAGACAATGGATTTTAACGATACACCGCAAGAAGCAGAGTTTCGTGCTGAAGCGCGGGCCTGGATCGCAGCGAATGCACCTGCCCACCTTCACGATGCGCTGGCGTCGAGCACATTCGGCGGTTTGAATACCGGCGGCGAAGACCCGATCGAGGTGTCCAAAGACTGGCAGAAGAAAAAAGCCGAGGCAGGCTGGGCCTGCCTGATGTGGCCGACCGAATACGGTGGTCGCGGTGCCTCGCCCATCGAGAATGTGATCTGGAATCAGGAAGAGGGTGTTTACGGCAAACTGTCGAGCATGTTCATTATCGGCCATGGCATGTGCGGGCCGACGATGATCGCCTATGCCAGCGAAGAGCAGAAGCAGCGCTACCTGCCGAAGCTCGCCAGCGGTGAGGAGGTGTGGTGCCAGCTGTTTTCCGAGCCTCACGGCGGATCAGATCTCGCGGGGCTGCGCACCAGGGCAGAAAAGGACGGCGATGAGTGGGTCATCAACGGACAGAAAATCTGGACTTCCGGCGCGCAGAACTCCGACTACGGGATTCTCATCACCCGTACGGATCCGAACGTCGCGAAGCACAAAGGCCTCACCATGTTCTTCCTGGACATGCGCTCACCGGGCGTGGACATCCGGCCGATCAAGCAGGTCAACGGCCAGAGCGGTTTCAACGAGGTGTATTTCGACGACGTGCGCATTCCCGACGCCCAGCGTCTGGGTGCGGTGGGCGATGGCTGGCGGGTATCGCTGACCACGCTCATGAACGAGCGCATGGCCATCGGTGGCAGTATCCCAACGGGTGTGCCGGAGCTGCTCGAGCTCGTGCAGAGCCTTGCGAAAGACGGCGGTTCAGCCATTGAAGACCCCGCGGTTCGCTCCAAGCTGGCAGACTGGTATGCCAAGTCGGCAGGCCTGCGAAATACCGCTTCACGTGCGATATCTGCGCTGTCCAAAGGCGATATCCCGGGGCCGGAAAACTCCATCGGTAAGCTGGTTGCTGGCGGGCTCATGCAGGATGTGGCCAAGTTCGGCATGGACCTGCAGGGCTTCGGTTCGGTGCTGATGGATCCGAAGATCGCTGAAGGCTCGGCGCGCTTCCAGGCAATGCTGCTGAGATCGCCGGCGGTTCGCATCGAAGGCGGCACGGACCAGATTCTGCGCAATATCATCGGCGAGCGTGTTCTGGGGCTGCCGGACGATATGCGCGCCGACAAGGGCCTGCCGTTCAACGAGATCCCCAGCGGGAACTGAAGAGCAGAGCACGAAGGCTGCGGTGACCATGGATGCTCTGCTCGCCCTTCTTTCGGAAAACGGCACGTGGCTGTTCACCGCCGGCCACGTGCTGGGCGCGGCCATCGCCTGCATACACGTTCTCCTGAAGAAGAAGGAATCGCGATCGGCCCAGGTGTGGCTCATCATCTGTATTTTCATTCCTTACCTCGGTCCGTTCAGCTATTTTCTGTTCGGCATCAACCGCATAGAAACCCGCGCGCGCAAACTGCGTGAGCCGGTCGACGAATTTGTTGCAACCACAGCGCCGGAAGTTTTCGAGCATCGCTTCGCTCTTGTCGGGCGCAGGGTGGTGCAGCAGCCTGCCCGATCCGGAAACAGCGTGCGGGCGCTTGAGAACGGTGAGTCCGCTTATCCGGCGATGCTCCATGCCATCGAGCAGGCACACTCATTTGTGTACCTCTCATCCTATATCTTCTCGAACGACCACATCGGGCACAGTTTCGTCAGCGCGTTGGCGGCTGCAATGAGACGTGGCGTGGAGGTGCGGGTGCTGGTTGATGCCATTGGTGAGTGGTACTCGCTGCCACGCATCAAGCGGGAGATGGCCCGTGCGGGCATTCCATACAGGCGCTTTCTGCCGCCGCGCTGGTTCCCGCCTTTCGGCTACGTCAACCTGCGCTCCCACAGGAAGCTGCTCGTAGCGGATGGGCGCGTCGCCTTCACCGGTGGCATGAACATCGGCGAGCGGCACGTGATGGACCGCTTTGGCCGGCGCCACGCCGATGACGTGCATTTCGAGCTGCGCGGACCGGTGGTGGAAGACCTGGTCGGGGTGTTCATCGATGACTGGCAGTTTGCTGCCAACGAGCTTCTGGAACCTGAGCTGCCGAAGCTCGATCGGGTGGGCGATTGCTGGTGCCGGGTGGTGCCGGATGGGCCGAACGAGGACCTTGATAAGCTCGCATCGGTTCTTCAGGGTGCCATTGCCAACGCCGAGCATTCGGTATCCATAATGACCCCGTACTTTCTGCCTGAGCGAGATCTGCTCGTCGGTCTGCAGACCGCGGCGATGCGCGGCGTTGATGTGCGGGTCGTCATTCCGGAACGAAGCAACCTGCCTTACGTGGACTGGGCCACCCGCCATGTGCTTTCCGAGCTGACCAGAAAAGGTGTGCGGGTGTTTACCCGTCAGCCTTTTTCTCACGCCAAGCTTTTTTCGGCTGACGATCGCTATGCGCTCATCGGCACGGCCAACCTCGATCCGCGGAGCCTACGTCTGAATTTCGAGCTGGGGGTTGAGGTGTTCGACGAAGAGTTCGCGGCAGGTGTCGGGCGGCTGATTCGGTCGGACGACGATCCGGAAATCGATACGGCGGAACTTCAGGCCCGTTCGCTGCCCCGACGCTTGCGGGATGCGACGTTCGCTCTGTTCACACCGTATCTATAGACGTAGAGTCCACAGCGAGGACGGAACTTAGTTGAGCTCTTCCCTCATGGACGGCACACCTTCGACGTGCGCCATCTGTCTCGTGAGATTCAGCAGGTCCAGAAGCACCTCGCCGGTTTCGCGAACCAGAGCGTCTTCCGAGGGATCTTCTTCAACCTCCTCTTCGGCTTCAGCGTCCTCTTCTTCTTCGAGCTCGTCGAGGCTCGCCAGGGGTTCTTTGCCTTTGATCTTACGAAGACCGTTCTCGAGCTCGAGGCGCCAGGCATCGTCCTGTTCCTTTTCTTTCTTCCGCACGGCCTCGTTGAGAGACAGGTGTGTGCGCCTGCCGCGCTCCCTGGCTTTGTCGGCCAGCGCTTTCAGATAGTTGAACTCGCCATCGTCCGCGGTGCGTTCCTGGTGCAGAACGCGCAGCTCCGCCATGACGTTTTCCAGCTGGGTCTGCCGCTTGAACAGCGCCGGCTGAATCATGTCCCAAGGCAGTGCGTCATCGAGGCTGGACTCGCCGATTTCGTCGGTGTCGAACAGCTCGGGCATTACGACGTCCGGCACGACGCCCTGGTGCTGGGTGCTCTGTCCGGAAACCCGATAGAACTTGGCTGCGGTAATTTTCAGCTGGCCGCGGTTGAGCGGTACCAGGGTCTGCACGGTGCCTTTGCCGAAGGTCTGGCTGCCGACGATGATGCCCCGTCCGTAGTCCTGAATCGCGCCTGCAAAAATTTCCGAGGCCGAAGCGCTCAGGCGGTTGACCATAACGGCAAGAGGACCGTCCCACGCAACGGTGTCGTCGTTGTCGGCGTAGACGGCCGGTCGGCGACGGGCGGACTTGACCTGTACTGTGGGGCCGGATTCGATGAAGAGCCCCGTCATCGAGTCTGCTTCCTGCAGAGACCCACCGCCGTTGTTACGCAGGTCGATGATCAGGCCGTCGATGCCTTCTTTGCGCAGCTCGCCGATCAGCTTCTCCACGTCTCGAGTGGTCGATTTTGCATTGGGGTCACCGGCCTGCAGCGCTTTGAAGTCGGCGTAGAAGGTGGGGATCTCGATGATGCCCAGGCGGAAATCCTGGCCGCCGCGATTCAGCGTCAGCAGCTTTTTCTGTGCGGCCTGCTCTTCGAGCTGAACGGTATCCCGGGTGATGGAGATGACTCTCGTGTCGCCGCCATCGGCGCTGTCTTCCTGTATCTCCAGGCGGACCGTCGACCCTTTCGGGCCGCGGATCAGGTCGACCACGTCATCGAGCCGCCAGCCAACGACGTCGATCAGCGGGCCTTTCTGGCCGTGCCCGACGCTGATGATGCGATCGTTAGGCTTCAGATCGCCTGCTTTGTCGGCAGGACCTGCAGGCACCAGCCGCACCACTTCGGTGTATTCGTCTTCGTTGCGCAGCACCGCGCCGATGCCCTCGAGCGAGAGCGACATGTTGATATTGAAGTTCTGCGACGTGCGCGGAGAGAAGTACTGGGTATGCGGGTCGTAAGTGGATGCGAAGGCGTTCATATAGAGCTGAAACGCATCTTCGCTCTTGGTCTGCGTGCTCTGCTTGAGACGGTTTTTGTACCGTTTGATCAGAAGTGTCTGAATTTCCTCCATGGATTTGCCGTTGAGCTTCATGCTCAGTGCGGCTGCCTTGAGCCGCTTGCGCCAGAGGTCGTCGAGATCGGCGTGGCTGGCGGGCCATGGCGCATTTTCCCGATCGAGCTCGATGGTCTCATTGGTGGTGAAATCCATCCTGGAGAAGTTGTTTTCGAGTTCGCTCAACAGAAACTCGAGGCGATCGACCACGCCGGACTGAAAGCGGTTGAATACTTCAAAAGCCGGCTGCAGGTTGCCTTCTCTCAGCGCCTCGTCGAGCTCGTAGCGGTAGGCTTCCATCTCAGCGACATCTTTGGCGGTGAGATACATGCGCTGGTTGTCGAGAATTGCCAGATACTTGTCGAAGAATTCGCTGGAAAGTGTGTCATCGAGACGCTTGCGTACGTAGTGCGTATGCCGCAGCTGCTCGACGATCGTGAGGCTCGTGCGGGTGTGTACGTCCAGCGGCTCCAGCACTTCTGCGGTGAAGATACGGGCCTCATCCGCCGTAACCTCATTCGCGGTATTCAGCGCGGTGTCGGCATGAAGCGGAGTGGTAAACGCCGCGGTGGTGAGCGCAAGAATCAGCGCCAGCGTGAGTTTTGACTTCATTGACTCGTTTGCATCCTCGAATTTATGCGCGCAACCGGTGAAGGCTTTCCTTTTCAAGCCTCACCTGTGTACTGTGCCGGTCTGCCAACTCGGCAGTCTAACAGTTGGTTAGTCAGCAAACCGGGTTGCAGGTTCCAATGTTGTACCGCTGGAACTGTCAGCGCTATAGCCAAAATGTAACTTGCTCCGTCCTCATGCGCCAATCGGGCGCGCGTACGGGCATGCCGCTTAGGAGTTCACCGTGGAAAGTCTTCCCCGTTCCCTGCCTGTTTCAGATCACCCGTTCAGCCGCTCGAGGAGGGCCTGGAAGGTGTGCGCCGCAGTTATTGTGTCAACAATGTTTACAGTATCGTGCGCTCAACCTCAACGTGAGACGGAAGTTTCGTTGGATAGCGATCTTCAGAAAGCTTCGTATCAGGTCGGTTTCAACATGGCCGAGCAGGTTCAAGGGCGTTTTTCCGGGGCGATCGACGACGCGGCTTTCCAGGCGGGCATTGCGGATATGATGGCCGGTAGCGATTCGCGGGTTGCTCCGGGCGAAGCGCAGGACGCACTACAGGCGCTGGTCACACGTAGCCAGGAGCTGGCAGATCAGGCAGCGAACGATGCCGCGCTCGAAGGGCAGAGCTTTCTTGAGGAGAACGGCAGTCGCGAAGAAGTCACCGTGCTGGACTCCGGACTGCAGTACGAAGTTCTGACGGCAGCCGACGGCGACAAGCCGAAGGCGTCCGACCGCGTGACCACCCACTACGAAGGACGTCTGCTGGACGGTACGGTCTTCGACAGTTCCTACAAGCGCGGCCAGCCCGCAACCTTTCCGCTCAACGGCGTCATCAAGGGCTGGACTGAAGGGCTGCAGCTGATGAGCGTCGGTTCCAAGTGGCGGTTGTTCATTCCCTCCGACCTGGCATACGGCGATCGTGGTGCGCCGCCGAGCATTCCGCCGAAAGCGACGCTGATCTTCGATGTAGAGCTGCTCAGCATCGAGAAGTAGCGGAAATGGATCCATCCACAACTCCGCGCCGCCCTAACGAGTCCTATACCGCTCGCTATCGGCGCGAGAAGGGCGAAGCCCAGCCGCTGCGGAGGCCGGGTGCGATGCACGGCAGAATCGTTCGTGCGGTCGTTGGGGGCAGCATCGCGCTGGTCGTTGCCCTCGTGTGGATGGTGGTGGAGCTCGGCGTAAGCCGTGATGAGGTGCTCGACGCCCTGGGCACCACGCTGTTTTTCGTGGCGCTGCCTGTGGTGCTCGGCATTCTTGTCGGTGCGCTGTGGGTTGGGGCCAGAGCCTGGCGCTCGCGCAGACGTTAACGGAGGGCTGCCAGCGCTCTTTCGGGACGCAGCTGGAAGCTTCTTTCGTAGTCCAGGCTGAAAGCGATGGCTCTGGCGCGGCCGAGTATGGCGGCCTGCTCGACGAAGCCAAAGTAGCGGGAGTCGAAGCTCTCGTCGCGGTTGTCGCCCAGCATGAGGTAAGTGGCCTCGGGCAGGATGACGGGGCCGAAGCTCCGAATTGTTTCGGGTGATGGGTTCTGCCGAAATTTTACCAGCCGTGAGGAATCCAGCAGCGTTTCCTCCAGCGTGACGTAGCCGGGCGAGCTGCTTTGAGAGACTTCCCGGTAAGTGGCTTCAATGCCGTTCACGGCCAGCAGGTTGTCATGCATGGCGACCATATCGCCGGGCCCGGCGACGATCCGCTTCACATAGAGTGTGCCATCGACGGGAGATTCGAAAGTGACGATGTCGCCGCGCTTCGGCGCCTGCCAGTCGATCAGTCTGGTACTGCTGAATGGCAGCCGGATCCCGTAGGCGCGCTTGTCGACGACCACCTGGTCGCCCACGGCGATGGTGGGGCTCATGGACCCGGTGGGTACCTGGTTCCAGTCTCCGATCACGCTGCGGAAGATCAACAGTGTCGTGAGCGCGCAGGCAAACCAGCGCCAGTCGCGCCAGATACGCCACATGCAATGTAATGCGCGCTCTCCGCTCCTCTTCTTCACGATGGCACCCGTTCAAAATGCCATCATAGTCGCCGTTATGTGCGTCGGTTCACAAAACTGTGTCAGCGGTTTGTCGCGCTGATGTAAAAATGCTTATTGCTGCGTCTGATTGAACGCTTCCAGCGCTTCCGGGCTCGCTTCTTTCTGGTAAAGGGATTTCCACTCGGCGTAGGGCATGCCGTAGACCCGTTCGCGCGCGCTTTCCAGATCCATCTCGACACCGCGCTCTTCAGCGGCGGCGGCATACCACTTCGACAGGCAATTTCGGCAGAATCCGGCAAGGTTCATCAGGTCGATGTTCTGCACATCTTTGCGCTCGTCCAGGTGCGCTACCAGGCGCCGGAACGCAGCGGCTTCCAGTTCCGTCTGAGTGCGATCGTCGGTCATGAGAACTCCAGGTGCGTTTGTTTTCTTTGACCGGGCGATCATAGCACGTAGCATCAGCGGGCAATTCGACCCGCGGGAGGGAACTGGTGGATGCACTACTGACGCCGGAGCTGATCGGTGCGTTTCTTACGTTGACTGTTCTCGAGATCGTTCTCGGTATCGACAATATCGTCTTCATTTCCATACTCACCGGGCGCCTGCCGCAAGAGACGCAGGCTCGGGCACGGTTTCTGGGGCTTGGCCTCGCCATGATCATGCGCATCGGGCTTCTGTTGTCGTTGTCGTGGGTGATGGGGCTCACTGATGATCTGTTTTCCCTCTCGGGTTACGGCATTTCCGGGCGCGATCTGATTCTGCTTGTCGGTGGGCTGTTTCTGATCGGTAAGTCGACGCGGGAGGTGCATAACGCGCTCGAAGGGGAGGTCGACGGAGGCGACGGTGCAGGCACAGCAACCTTCTCCGGCGTTCTGGTCCAGATCGCGCTGATCGACATCGTCTTCTCTCTGGATTCCGTGATAACAGCGGTGGGGCTCGTCGATGAGGTGGCCATCATGGTGGCGGCCATTGTCGTGGCCGTGGTGATCATGATGGTGGCCGCCGGCCCCGTGAGTCGGTTTGTGGAGGATCATCCCACCGTAAAAATGCTGGCGCTGTCTTTTCTGCTTCTGATCGGCTTCACGCTGATCGGGGAGGGGCTCGATTTCCACTCACCCAAAGGTTACATCTACTTCGCCATGGCGTTCTCCTTCGGTGTCGAGATGCTGAACATCCGCGCGAAGAAGAAACGCGAAGATCACGTGCGGCTGCGTGCCACTCAGTTCGCGGAGTATGTGGACGGTCAGCCTGTGGTCTTGCGTAGCCGGAGTCGGTGAGCCGCCCGGTTCCGAAAGAACGAAGGTTATCCGCGGTAGTCGGTCTGTTCTTCGCGGAGATACACCCAGGTGTCATCGTTCGACTGTTCGGCGCTGTAGCGGTAGCCATGCCAGTCGAAAGCCTGAAGTGACTTCAGCGTCGAGGTTCGGTTGGCCACCATATATGCGGCCATCAGGCCGCGGGCCTTCTTGGCAAAAAAGGACATGAATTTGTAACGGCCGTTTTTCAGGTCCAGAAACTTCATATCGATGATGCGGGCGTTGATCCTGTCGCGCTGCAGTGCGCTGAAGTACTCGTTTGACGCCAGATTGACCAGAACGGGACGCTTGAAAGCGGCCAGGTCGTCGTTGAGTGCTTCGGTGATTTTGCTGCCCCAGAAGGCGTAGAGATCTTTGCCCTGTTCGTTGTCGAGGCGCGTGCCCATCTCGAGGCGGTAGGGATGAATGAGGTCCAGAGGGCGCAGGATGCCATGTAGCCCGGAGAGAATGCGGATGTGGTTCTGCGCCCAGCTGAGATCGCGTTCTGAAAACGTTTGCGCCTCCAGGCCCAGGTACACATCTCCCTTGAAAGCCAATGCGGCCTGTTTCGCGTTGCCGGGTTCGAACGCCGGTGTCCATTCCTGGTAGCGGCGGCTGTTGAGTTCGGCGAGCTTATCGCTGATGTGCATGAGCGAAGCGATCTCACTGGGAGATTTTTTCCGCAGGCGGTCGATCAGGTCGGTGGATTCGGCGATAAACCGCGGCGTGCTCTGCTTGCGGGTTGAAACAGGGGTATCGAAATCCAGCGTCTT
>JAUIKX010000367.1 GCA_030430515.1 Gammaproteobacteria bacterium
GCTCGTGCCCACGATGTTCTCTCGCATGTTGAAGCTGCCGCAGGAAATCCGTGACAGTAAGGATCTCAGCTCGTTGGAGATTGCGGTTCATGCAGCCGCGCCCTGTCCCGCCAAGGTCAAAGAGCAGATGATCGATTGGTGGGGGCCGATCATTCACGAGTACTACGGCGCAACCGAAGGTCTCGGTTTTGCGGCCTGCAACAGCGAAGAGTGGCTGGCGCACAAGGGGACCGTGGGCAAAGTGGTACTGGGCACGCTGCACGTGCTCGATGAGGCCGGAAATCCCTCGCCTCCGGGTGAACCCGGCGAGATATGGTTCGAGACCGCGACCGATTTCACCTACTTCAACAACGAAGAGAAAACCCGCGAGGCCATGTCGGCCGACGGCACCATGAGTACGGTGGGCGATGTGGGATATGTCGAGGACGGCTTTCTTTTTCTCACAGACCGCTCCACGTTCATGATCATTTCGGGTGGTGTGAACATCTACCCGCAGGAAACCGAGGATCTGCTCATCACCCACCCGAAAGTCATGGATGCGGCGGTGTTCGGCGTGCCCAACGAAGACCTGGGGGAAGAGGTGAAGGCGGTGGTTCAGCTGGTGGATGGCATCGAGGCCGGTGATGCGATTGCCGAGGAGTTGATGCGGTTCTGCAACGAAAATCTGTCGCGACAGAAGTGTCCTCGATCCATTGATTTCGAAGCTGAGCTGCCAAGGCTGCCAACCGGCAAACTCTACAAGCGTCAACTGCGCGATCGCTATTGGGGTGACAGCAAGTCGAGGATTCTCTGATGGACGAACAGTCGCTCATTGCCGATCTCGTAGAACGTGCTCGTGCTGCCATGGAGCAGGTCGCGAAAGCCGACCAGCAGACCATCGATGATGCTGTGACGGCGCTCGCCTGGTCCATCTACCAGCCTGACAACGCACGCCGCCTGGCTGAGCAGGCCGTGGCGGACACAGGTCTGGGTAACGTCGAAGATAAAATCATCAAAAATCAGCGCAAGACGTTTGGCACGCTGCGCGACCTTCTTCGGGTGCCGACTGTAGGCGTCATCGAAGAACGCCCCGAGCAGGGGCTCGTGAAATACGCCAAGCCTGTCGGAGTGGTCGGAGCGATCACCCCGTCCACCAATCCGGCGGCGACACCGGTGAATAAAGCGATGATGGCTGTTAAAGGCGGCAATGCCATCATCATCGCGCCGTCTCCGGCCGGCTGGTCGACCACTGCGGCGACTGTAGACGCCATGCGCGCGGAGCTCGAGCGCATCGGCAAGCCAGTGGATCTGGTGCAGATTCTGCCGCAGCCGGTCACCCGCACATTGACCCAGGAACTGATGGCGCAGGTGGATCTCGTCGTTGCCACGGGTTCACAGGCCAACGTACGCTCGGCCTATCGCAGCGGCACGCCGGCCATCGGTGTGGGCGCGGGCAACGTGCCGGTCATCATCGACAGTTCGGCGGATCTCGATCTTGCGGCGGCGCGGGTTCAGGCATCGAAGACGTTCGACAATGCGACTTCATGCTCCAGCGAGAACGCTTTGATCATTCTGGATGACGTATACGAGTCTGCAATGGAATCGTTGGCCAGACAGGGCGCCTACCGCGCAACGGCGGAAGAAAGGCAGCGAATCGGCGAGCGCTTGTGGCCGGACGGCAAACTCAACCGATCGGTTCTCGCCAAAGACGCCGATGTGTTTGCCGAGGTCATGAGCCTGCCAGAAGCGGCGCGTTCCGCCCGCTTCTTTCTTGTCGAAGAGCCGGGTTTCGATGCCGCCTCGAAGTTTGCGGACGAAAAGCTCTCGCTCGTGCTCACCGTGTATCGCGCGGCGGACTTCAGCGATGCCGTCAGGATTCTGAAAGGCGTGCTGAACGTGCAGGGGCGCGGCCATTCCTGCGGCATCCATACCGGTGAAACGGCGCACGCTCAGCGGCTTGCTGAAGAGGTGGATGTGGTTCGCGTGCTCGTCAACCAGGCGCACACTTTCGGCAACGGCGGCAGTTTCGACAACGCGCTCAACTTTACGCTGAGCATGGGCTGCGGTACGTGGGCGGGCAACAGCATCAGCGAAAATCTCGGCTACCAGCATTTCATCAACGTCACGCATCTGGTGACGACGATTGCCGAAGACAAACCAGAGGAGGCTGACCTGTTCGGTGCCTACTGGCAGCGTCACGGACGTGGTTAGGTCTGGTTTTTTCAGCGCTGGGGTATTTCTCCTGCTCGCTGGTTGCCAGCATGCGCCAGAGACGTGCCGAGCGCTGGCTGGTGACGAGATCCGGCATCTCTTTGCGGATGTGGAAGATCGGGCGTTCGTCGTAGAGGGCAGCGGTGGTGAGGC
>JAUIKX010000079.1 GCA_030430515.1 Gammaproteobacteria bacterium
GCTCGTCACCGCCGGACAGCAGGATCTGCGCATGCGTATGCGAGATCCGGTGCTGAGCCACGACCTCGTGTCCATGGCCGAGCCGGTCAGCAAATGGACCGGCGAGCCGCAGAGCGTCGACGAAATTGCACCCATGCTCAAAGAGGCCATTCATGTGGCGCTCACCCCCCCATATGGACCCGTCTTCATGTCGATGCCGGTGAACGTGTTCGCGGCAGAAACCGAGCACCCAGGCGACCTGAGCGTCGCGCAGCCGGCAACCGGTCAGGCCAGCGAGGCGCAGCTCACTGAATTGATGGGCGCACTGGCCAGAAGCGAACGGCCGGCCATCGTTGCCGGTGATGACGTGACCCGCTTCGGTGGCTTCGAGGCACTGATTCAGGTCGCTGAGCGCTGCAACGCCACAGTCTATGTAGAGGGCCTTCGTGCCCACCTCAACTTTCCAAACCGGCACCCCAACTTCGGTGGCCGTCTGCTGTTCGAAGGCTCTGCCGTGAGAAAAACGCTGGCCGCACACGACCTGGCACTGCTCATCGGCGGGCCGTTTTTCGAGTCGGTGTGGTACGACGAGACCCGAGAAATCCCGGATGATTTGCCGTTGATCCGGCTCGAGCAGAGCCCACACAGACTCAACCTGAACTTCTCTCCCGATCTGGCGATCGCCGCCGACATCGGCGACACGCTGACCAGAGTCAGCGAGCGCCTGAAAAGTAGAGCGCATGGGCCGCAACCCGCGGAGAAGATCGACCCCTCGCAGCATCCGAGTTGGGACGCGTTGCCCATGTCAGCCGGCCGCGCTCTCAATGAGCTTGCCAGCGCTTTGCCTGACGACTGCGTGGTAGTCGATGAATCCATCACTGCCTACCCGGACGTCAACAACGCATTCGATTTTTCTGCACCGCACCACTACTACGCGGGTCGCGGCGGCGGTATCGGACAGGGTATCGCCGGCGCCATCGGCAGCCAGGTCGCCCATCCCGACAAAACGGTCGTCGCCATATCCGGCGATGGCTCCGCCATGTACTCCATACAGGCGCTTTGGACAGCAGCTCATCACAACCTGCCGATACTCTTCGTGATTCTGGCAAACCGTGAGTACCGGGTGCTCAAACACAATCTCGATATTTACCGGGCCCGTTACGAAGCGGGCTCCAACCGACCGTATCCGCACATGGACCTGGACGGCCCCGCCATCGATTTTGTGCATGCTGCCTCTGCACATGGTGTGAAAGGTGCGAGAGTGGAACGCCCGGAGGACATCGCCGGCGCTGTAGAAGCCGCACTTTCCAGCGGCGGGCCGGCGCTCATCGAAATCGCCATCGCCGGCAAGCAATGAAAAAACTGCGTTATGCCGTCGTCACCGACGGCGGCAGCGTACCGGCGTGGATGCAGGCAGCACTGGATAGTCTGGCCGCGTTCGAACAGGCAGAACAGATACTCCCGCCAGGATGCCATGATCGCGCCTCGCTGACCGGGGCTTCACTGGATTTCATCGTTTCCACAATTTCCCCTGACCCTGCCCTCGCCGATTGCACCGTGCATGGTATTTGGGCATTTCATGAGGGCGACATGCAGCGCCACGCGGCGCAACCACCTTACTTCTGGGAACTGCACGACGGTGAGCCCACCGCCGGATTGACGCTGTACAGGCTCTCACCGGAACCCGAAATGCTCTACCAGGGCTGTGTACGCGTCATACCGGAATCGTTGAGTGCCACCGCCGACCTGGCCCGAGCGATCGGCCGAGACTTTCTGGTAAAAGGCTGTCGAAACATATTGGCAAACGTGCCGGCAACGCCCGTAAAGATGCCCGCACCACGAACGCTGAACGCGGCAGCGAACCTGCGCTTTCGTGCGCGCAACATCCGCGCCAGGGCGAACGCCAAACTGGACTGGCTATTCCGCCACGAGCAATGGGGTGTCGGTATCGTCGACCAGCCCATCGAAGCCTTTCTCGAACAGAACCAATGCCCGCCCGCACGGTGGATCGAAAATAGAGACCGTGAACGTTTCATCGCAGACCCGGCAGGTGTGGTCGAAACCGATGGCTACGGGATCTTCGTCGAAGACCTGGAGCAGCGGCAGTACCGCGGCAAAGTGACGTACTACCGGTACACGGACGAGGGAGGATTCGAAGGGCCCGACGACGTGCTCACGGAATCGCACCACCTCTCCTACCCCTACATCATCGAGCATGAGGGAAAAATCTACTGCGCACCGGAGTCCGCGGCGGCAAACGAGGTGGCTCTGTACGAGCTGACCGCGTACCCGTCAGGATGGAAAAAAGTAGCCACGCTGCTCGAAAACTACGCAGCACTCGATTCGACGATCTTTCAGTTCGAGGGCCGGTGGTGGATGTTCAGCGCTACCCGTGTGGCATCAGGCGCGTACAGCCTTGTGGCATTTTACGCCGATGACCTGTTCGGACCGTGGCAACCTCACGCTCTGAACCCGCTGAGCACCGACATTGCGACAAGCCGCCCCGGCGGCAAACCGTTCGTCGCCGATGGCAAATTGATCCGTCCGGCACAGGATTGCTCACGCACCTACGGCGGTGCGCTGGCGCTGATGCACGTGGCGAGGCTGACGCCCACGGAATTTTCAGAAGAGCTGGTGCGCGTGGTTTCACCGGACCCGAACGCACCGTATAACGAAGGCTTCCACACGGTATTTCCACTTGGCGACAAAACTCTGGTCGACGGCAAGCGGCGTATTCTGATTCCCTATGTGCTCATGAAGGCGCTGTCTTCCAGATAACCGCCGCGGAGCCAGAAGGTTTAAACTGAAGTGCGGATCAGGGAGAAAAACATGCGCTCACTACTGTTCATCATCAGTCTGCTATCCGCCGCATTCACGCATGCGGAGATCTCAATCGAAGCACCTGCCGAACTTCCGGCCGGCAGCTCATTCAGCGTGAGCTGGCAGGGTGAAGGTAACGAACGCGACTTCATCACCATCGTCGACGTCGGCGCAGAGGAAGGCACCTACAACGCATACAAATACGCCCGCCGTCCACCGGTGGACATGCTTGCACCGGAAGAGCCGGGCCGCTACGAGATTCGTTATCTCGGCAGGGACTCACCCTACCCCACCCTCGCAAAATCTGCCTTGACGGTAACGCCTGTAACGGCCACCGTGGAGGCGCCCGAATCGATCGACGCGGGCGCAGCTCTGCCCGTCCTCTGGAGCGGGCCCGACAACTACCACGACTTCATCACGATCGTTCCGTTCGGCGAGGCCGAGCGGAAGTACGGCAAGTACGTCTACACCGCGAGGGGCAACCCGGCGCAGCTGCGGGCGCCGGACGAACCAGGCACATACGAGATCCGCTACCTGACGGGACAGAACTACCGAACGCTAGCGAGCACGACTTTCATTGTCAGCTCAACCCAGTCATCGCTTCAGTTCCCTGCCTCGGTAAGTGCCGGGGCCAGCTTTGAGGTGACCTGGACGGGCCCGGACAATGCCCAGGACTATATCGGCCTCTTTCCTGGTGGCGGCTCGAAGCATGACTATCTGAGCTACGCCTACACGAAAAAGGGCTCGCCCCTCACCATGCGGGCGCCAGATACCCCCGGCGCATACGAAGTGCGATACGTCACCGGCCAAAGCCAGACTTCGCTCACGACCAGTCAACTCACCGTCAACGACGTGACCGCATCGTTGGACGCACCTGAAAAGGTGGAGGGAGGCGCAGCTTTCCACGTCGAGTGGTCCGGACCAGACAACTTCGCAGATTATATCGGCATGGTGGCAGAACAATCCGGGGAGGCACAGCCACTCGTCGAATACGCCTACACCAAGTACGGTTCGCCGGCGGAGATGATTGCGCCGCAGATGCCCGGCACGTACGAGCTTCGCTACGAAACAGGTCAAACAGGACGCGTCCTCCATCGGCGAGCAATCAGCGTGACGCCGCCCGTTCTGCCGCCCGGTTCCCTGGTCGTCACCTCAGCCCGGTCGCGTCCCGCAAACCGCAACGCCATCGAGCTCATCCTCGATGCTTCCGGCAGCATGCTCAAACGACAGGGAGACAGGCGGCGCATCGACATTGCCAAGGCTGTGCTCAAAGATCTGATCACAGAGACGATACCCGCCGGCACACCGTTCGCGCTTCGGGTGTTTGGTCACAAGGAGGTGGACAGCTGCCGTACAGATCTTGAAGTTCCGTTGGGTCCGCTGGTAGCCGTAGACGCAACCGCATCAATCAGCGGCATTGAAGCGATGAACCTGGCCAGAACGCCTATCGCGCAATCTCTTGCCCTGATCGCGCAGGACCTCGCGGCGGCGAACGGCGCGAAGATGATCGTGCTCATCACCGACGGTGAGGAAACCTGCGATGGCGACCCCACTGCTGAAATAGAGCGTCTCAAAGCCACCGGAGTCGATGTGCGGATCAATATCGTCGGCTTCGCCATCGACGACGATGCGCTGAAGAAAACGTTCCGCTATTGGGCGGAATCCGGCGATGGTGATTTCTTCGAGGCAGCAGATGGCGAAGCGCTCAGCAGATCGGTGAAAGCGGCTGTTCGCGAGCCATACCGGGTCATTGCGCAGGACGGCAGCATAGTTGCGGAAGGTGTGGTGGATGGTGAGCCGGTGTCTGTACCACCGGGAACGTACGCAATCACAACCGCATTCGACAGCTCAGGAGCAGTGGAGGTTAGAATCCAGAGCGAAAAAGAAAGCCGGATCGAACTGCCCTAGCAGAAGGTCAGCCAAGCGGTTTCAATTTCCCCGCAGCACGATAGACCCCGTGCTCAGGGTAGGTCACCACATCGGCATCGTCGATCTCGCCGCCCATCAGCCAGGTCAGCGGCGTCAGCGCACGTAAGCTGTGCGGCTCGCTACCAGCTGGGTGGGCAATGAAGTCCCCTTCCCCCACCGCGACCTCGTTGCCGCCAAGACGAAGCGTTGCCTGACCGGAGAGAATGTAGACCCATTCGTCTGTGCGCTCATGTGTGTGGAAAGCGGTGCTCAAGGCACCTGCTTCCGCGCTCGCCCAGCGGACTGCCTGGCAGTGAAGACCGCCGGGACCATGCAGAGACTTGAGCCTGATCTGCGCGGCAGGTTCGATGTCGTGGCGAAAATCAATATGCGCCAGTTTCGCCACGTTCTGGAGCTGCCATGGGCCGCCCTCCTCATCTGGCGGCTCCTGGTAAGGCGCCACCGGTTTGCGAGCCAGGGTCATCTTCCGCGCGTCGGGATACCAGACCGTATCATTGTCAGGTCGGCGCTCGCCTCCCTCGATGAGCACCAGATCGTCCGTGCCGTTGTTGATGAAATGATGGGGACGCGGCCCCGGCGGAAATGACACAAAGCAATCGCGCTCTACGGGCAGATCCAACGGTCCGATGCGCACCCGTCCTGTTCCGCTCAGCACATATACCCATTCTTCTTCGACGTTGTGGAAGTGACGGTTGGTGCCGGCCATGCGTGGTGCAACAGTGCGCATCTGCACCCCCATCCGCGTGAGGCCCGCAACGTCGCCAAGACGCCGCACCCGGGCAGAGACCCCTGCAACTTTCGTGAATTGCGGCCGCAGCTCCTCATCGACCTCGGCAATTGAGACGACGCTCGACGGCCGCGGCATCAGCCCTGGTCCAGCTTCAGCACCCGGGCTGCATTACCGAAGAGAAACCCGCGCCACACCTCGTCTTTGAAGGGTACCTTGGGCAGGTCGGAGAAAATGCGCTCGAGGCTCAGCCCCATGGGGAAATAGCCCGCGTAGATTATTTTGTCAGCACCGCGGGTGTTGGCGTAGTCGACGATCGCTTTCGGATAGTACTTCGGAGCAAAAGCCGAGGTGGAGGAGTAGAGGTTGGGCCACTTCAGCATCAGCTTAACCGCCAGCTCTTCCCACGGCTCGCAACCATGCCGTGTCACGTAAACGAGCTCGGGAAAGTCGTACATCACCTGATCGATGCGGCTGACTTCCTGTGGCCACATAGGAAAGCGCGGCCCAGGTACGCCGGCACAGGAGAAAATCGGCACATCCAGCTCGACGCACTTGGCGTAGATCGGATACATCTTCGCGTCGTCAATGGCCACCTGCGGGTTGAAGCCGGCGTTGAAACAGTGAAACGCACGCACGCCGTACTCGTCGTATTGCCGAACCATCTCTCGAATGCCGGCCATGCCCTCGTTGGGGTCCACGGCCCCTGCAGCGATGAAGCGATCCGGGTGATCCTGCAGAGCCTTCCGGCTGACTTCATCGCCACAACCGATGAGCCCCTTTTTGATGTTGAAGCGATCCATCTCATGCAGCGTCACCGCGACCGGATCATCGGAGCCATAGAGTTCTTTCGGTACGTTCTTGAACATGTATTCGACGGGAAAGTCAAAGTCGGTAGAGCCATCCTTGAGCTGCTGACGGATGAAGTCATACATTCTGAAATCAGATGCCGGAAAGCCGATCATCGTGTCGATCACCGGCAGACCGGACATGGCGCTCATGATTGCCCACCTGCAAGCGCGGTCTGAAAGAGGTAGCACCCGGAATCACGGGGAATCTCCTCCCGTGGCAACGGTGTGTTCAACTGCTCAGGCGTCGGGCCGTACTTCTGCGCCAGCGGCTTCAGCGCCTCGAGATCGAAGTTGTACAGATGCGCCGCGTTCTCCCCCAGAAGCAGCCGTCGGTCGCTGTCGGAGATGTCCGGAAACGTCAGGCGGAGGGACTCGAGGTTGTAGGGGAAGGTACCCTCGTAGTGCGGGTAATCGTTACCCCAAAGCACCTTCTCCACGCCGATGCTGTCGATCCCGGCGAGGTCTGCGCTGCTGGGAAAACTCGCGCCGTACCAGCAGTTGCGCTTGGCGTAGAAACTTGGCGGCTCCTTGAGCACCCACTCCATACCTTCGTAGTTCATCTCGCCGATGGCACCTCGCTTGAAGCCCATGTGAATGCGATCGAGTTGACGCAGCATGTCAGGCACCCAGTGGCAGCCTGATTCTGTGAGGATGTATTTCAGGTTCGGAAACTTCTCGAACGCGCCACTCATCAGCAGGTGCCGGAAGCCCGCCTGGCAATAGAAGGTCACCTCGCTGATCCACAACGCCTCTGCGACAGGTCCTTTGCCGTAGTCAGGCGACCCCTGTCCTGAGTGCTGGTTGATGACCAGGTCGTGATCGGCGATGGCGGCCAGCACGCGATCCCATGCCGGATCGTGCAGCGGTGTAAGCCAGGTACAGTCTGGCGGTACCAGCGGCAGCAGCACCCCGCCTCTGAGGCCCGCTCTCGCGATGAATTCAATGTCTTTGATCGCCTCGTCGAGATCGTTGGGCAGAATCAGCCCCACACCGGCCCGTCGCACAGGGTCTTCCGCACAGAAGTCCGCCAGCCAGCGGTTATGGGCGCGGATGCCGGCAAGGCAAAGCTCGAAGTCTTCAGGCCGCGGTGGCTGCGTCGTGACGATACTCTTGCGGAAAAACGGCGGCACAGTGTTCGGGTAGACCACCTCGCCCACTACCCCCTGGCTGTTCTGGTCTTCCGTACGGATGTCGAAATCCCAGTTCTTCATCTTCTTGGAGCCGTAGTGTTCCTGAGATGGGTTTTTGTAGCCGCCACGCCAATCGTCGAATTGTTGCCGATACTCGGGGTCCAGGTACTCGCGATACTGCGCGTGGCTGCCGCCGGCATGGGTGTCGGCCGTGATGAGAATATAGGGGTCGTTGGACATTCAGCCTCCCAGGCGTCGGTTGTGCCACCGCAGATGATCTTCGATGAACGATGCGATGAAATAATAGCTGTGGTCGTATCCCCGCTGCCGACGCAGCGTCAGGTCGATGCCGGCACGCTCGCAGGCGGCCTCCAGAAGCTCCGGTTTGAGCTGTTCGGCCAGAAAGTCATCATCTAGCCCCTGGTCAACCAGAATCTCAGGGACCCTGGCCCCGTCCTCGATCAATGCACACGCGTCGTGCGCCCGCCAGGTATTCCGATCGTCACCGAGATAGCCACTCAGAGCTTTCTGGCCCCAAGGGCATTGCGTCGGTGCGCAGATGGGCGCAAATGCACTGACGGAACGGAAGCGCCCGGGGTTCGACAGCGCCAGCGTGAGTGCGCCGTGACCGCCCATGGAATGGCCGCTGATCGCCACCCGGTCGGTATCCAGCCCGAATTCGCTGCTTACGCCTGGAAGCAGTTCGTCCAGCACATAGCTGCGCATACGGTAGTGCTCGCTCCAGGGGGGCTCGGTGGCATCCACGTAGAAACCGGCACCCAGCCCGAAATCATAGGCGCCTTGCGGATCGTCAGGCACGTTTTCCCCTCTGGGCGAGGTGTCCGGAATGATCAGTGCAAGCCCTAGTTCACTTGCCACGCGCTGCGCGCAGGCCTTGGTCATGAAATTCTCATGAGTACAGGTGAGACCTGACAGCCAGAGCAGAGAAGCTCTATTATCTTCATAATTATCAGGCAGATAGAGGCCATACCTCATATCGGAGGAGAGCTGCTCCGATCGATGTTCCACCACCTGCTGCATGCCTTCAAACATGCGGTTACTGCTGACGACTTCCATGAAAATCCCGTTGAAACCCTACAAACGCCCAATCTAACGCAGATGCTATGCTCCAGCCATGCCCCGGGAATCAAAGCCGTTCAATTCGCAGCCGTTTGATCTTCAGGCACTTGCAGATGCGCAGGCGCTGGTGGGCCGGTATATGCAACCTACGCCGCAGTACTGCTGGCCGCTACTGTGCGAAGCGCTGGGTACCGAAACCTGGGTGAAGCACGAAAACCACACGCCGACCGGTGCGTTCAAAGTGCGCGGCGGCATCACCTACATCGCACGCCTTCTGGAACGTAAAAATCCCCCGAAATACCTCATCACCGCCACACGGGGCAACCACGGCCAGAGCATCCCCTATGCGGCAACGCGACATGGCATCGCTGTGAAAGTATTCGTGCCCGAGGGCAACTCCCAGGAGAAAAACGACGCCATGCGCGCCTGGGGCGCTCAGCTCGAGGTCACCGGCAAGGACTTCGACCTGGCCCGGCACGCTGCCGAGCAGGCTGCGGCCGAAGGCAGAGGCGAGCTGGTTCCTTCTTTTCACGATGATCTGATCCTGGGTGTCGCCACATATGGCCTGGAACTCATGACCGCCCAACCCGATCTGGACACCATCTACGCGCCGATCGGTATGGGGTCCGGCATCTGCGCACTGATTCGCGTGCGGGACCTTCTGGGGCTGAAGACCGAGATCGTCGGCGTCGTCAGCAGCCACGCGGATGCCATGGCCCGCTCTCTGGAAGCCGGGCGGATCATCCACACGGAAACCGCTCTGACGTTCGCAGACGGCGTAGCCACACGTATGCCGAACCCTCAGGCATTCGAGGAAATCTCACGCGGCGCCGCGAGGGTTGTCCGGGTAAGCGACGACGAAGTTGCTGAAGCCATTCATCTGCTCTACCGCACCACACACAACGTGGCGGAAGGTGCCGGGGCGGTTGCCTGCGCAGCCGCCTGCCAAGAGCGGCTGGTGGGGAAGAAGATCGGCGTTGTGCTCTCCGGCAGGAACATCGATGCGCAGGTATTCATGCAGGTGCTATCCAGGCGCACGCCCGGTTAGACAGAACATCAAACCTTCCCATATAGTCCACCGCCTGTATGGACTTGATCACGGCTGACAGGTACCCATGATTCTTGCACTCGATATCGGCAACACGCAGATTTACTGCGGCGTCTTCGACAACGAAGAGCTGGTCGTCCAGTTCCGACGCACTTCCACCACCCGCGGCTCCTCCGACGAGATCGGCGTGTTTCTCCGAGCGGCGCTCCGCGAGAACGACATCGATCCCACCAGCATCGACGTCATCGTCGCCTGCTCGGTAGTACCGGATCTCAACTACTCCATCAGCGCGGCATGCCAGAAGTATTTCGATCTGGAACCGTTGATGCTGCGTCCGGGCATCCGCACCGGGCTGAAGATCCGCTACAAAGATCCGAAGGAGGTCGGTGCCGACCGAATAGCCGACGCCATGGGCGCCGTGAAGCTCTATCCCGACCGCAACCTCATCATCGTCGATTTCGGCACCGCCACCACCGTATGCGCAGTCACCAGGAACCGGGAGTTTCTCGGCGGCAACATCGTGCCGGGGGTACGTCTGGCAATGGATGCGCTCGAATCGAGAACTGCGCAGCTGCCTACCGTTGAAATTCAACGATCGCGTACCGCTGTCGGCCGCACCACGATCGAAAGCATTCAGAGCGGACTGTATTGGAGCAACGTCGGCATGGTGAAAGAGCTGACTGCCCGCATTACCGAAGAGGCTTTTCAGGGCGAGGCGCCGCTGGTGATCGCCACCGGTGGTTTCGCCTATCTCTTCGATGGTGAAGGCATATTCGATGCCGTCGTTCCCGATCTCATTCTCGAAGGGTTGCTGGAAGCGTTGCGCCTGAACCCATCCAACTGAAACGTCTGATTCTTACCAGGAGAGCACTATGAAAGATGTCGTAATCGTCGATGCCGCACGAACCGCGGTCGGCCGAAAGAAAGGTTCGCTGGGCTGGGTGCACCCCTCAGACACACTTGGCCCGGTCATGATGAAGCTTCTGGAGCGCAACGGGCTCACGAGTTCGAACGTTGATCAGGTCGTTGGCGGCTGCATCAATAAGCTGGCGGCCCAGGGCATGAACATCACCCGCACGGCGTGGCTGTCCCATGGCGGCGACATTAATACGCCTTGCATCACCATCGACTCCCAATGCGGCTCTTCGCAACAAGCCAATGGCCTCGGATTCAGCATGATCCGCTCGGGCATGGCGGACGTGGTCATGGCCGTTGGCGTGGAGAACATGACGCGGCTGCCCATCGGTTCCGATTCCGTGGGTCTGCCCAAAGAGTACGGCAAGCCGGTTTCACGCAGCTACTTCGAGCAGCACGAATTCACCAGCCAGTTCGAAGGCTCTGAGCGCGTTGCGGAAAAATATCAGATCACCCGGCAGGACACCGACGCCTTCGGTCTCCGCTCGCAGCAGCTCGCGGCCGCCGCTCAGGACGAAGGTCGCTTCGAATCGCAGATCATTCCTCTCGAAGTGCCGGTGTTCGACGGGGACGGTAACAAAACCGAACAAACCAAAATATTCGATCGTGACGAGATTCCCCGCGATACGAGCCTGGAAGCCCTGGCGGGACTGAAGCCCGTCGCCCGCGAAGACGGCGTCCACACCGCCGGCACCTCTTCGCAGATTGCCGATGGCGCTGCGGCCGTGCTGCTCATGAGCGCTGACAAGGCCGCGGAGCTGGGCCTCAAGCCCAAGGGACGTGTCGTCGACAATGTGCTGGTCGGCTGCGACCCGGTGCTGATGCTGGAAGGGCCGATCCCCGCCACAGAAAAACTTCTGGCGAACGCCAATCTGAAAATCGAAGACATCGATGTGTTCGAGGTCAATGAAGCCTTCGCGTCCGTGGTTCTGTCATGGGCGAAAACCGTGGGCGCAGACATGGACAAAGTGAATCCGAACGGCGGCGCCATCGCTCTGGGTCACCCTCTGGGCGCAACCGGCTGCTTCCTGATCACCAAAGCCATGTACGAACTGGAGCGCACCGGTGGCGAGTACGGCCTGATCAGCATGTGCTGCGGCGGCGGACTCGGTACCGGTACGCTGATTCAGAGAATCTGACAGCCGGCTCGCCCGCTACATATCGAGGGGGTTGAGCGGTTTCGGCCACTCTTCCATGGTAGCCATCATCGCTTCGCCCACCTCGTCTACGGTCAGCGGTTCGCCCGCAGGATCTTTCGCCGCCAGACGCATGGTCTGCCAGGATAGCAACGTCACCCGGTTAGCGCCGACCATGAACTGACGGCCGGTGACGTTGGCCGCCTCGTCAGTGCACAACCAAACCACAACTGGCGTCACCCGCTCGGGCGCCATCGCCGCTTCCATCTTCTCCGACATGATGTCTTCGGTCATCCGCGACCAGGCGGCGGGTGCCAGGGTGTTGACGGTGATGCCGCTCTTTCTGCCCTCAAGCGCCAGCACGCGGGTCAGCCCGGCGATGCCCGCTTTAGCTGCACCGTAGTTGGCCTGGCCGAAGTTACCAATCAGACCAGAGGTTGAGGACGTGTTGACGATGCGGCCGCCGTGCCCCTGTTCGAGCATCTGCATCCATGCGGCATGAGCAACGAGATAGGTGCCTTTGAGGTGCACCTCCACGACGATGTCCCACTCCTCATCGGTCATCTTCTTGAATGATCGATCACGCAGAATACCGGCGTTGTTGACGCAGATATCGAGCTTGCCGAACTCGCGCACAGCGGTATCGATCATGCCCTGGGCATCTTCCGGGCTCGTCACCGATCCGTAGTGGGGGGTCGCCTGACCGCCGGCGGCGCGGATCTCCTCGACGACGCCATCTGCCATGCTTTGGCCGGCACCGGTGCCGTCGCGTGAACCACCCAGGTCGTTGACCACCACCGCCTCACCCTCGGCAGCCCGCCCCAACGCATGGCAGCGCCCCAGGCCGCCGCCAGCGCCGGTGACCAGTGCAACTTTTCCATCGAGTTTACCCATGAGAATCTCCCCTGAACGTTACAATGTGGGCAAATAGTAAGGCAGCTACCCGCGTCATGCTCGACTTCTCGCAACCCTATCCGTCACAGCGTGCGCCGGTGTGCGCCCGCAACGTTGTC
>JAUIKX010000080.1 GCA_030430515.1 Gammaproteobacteria bacterium
CGCACACGCTCGGGGGATTGACGCCTGGAGCCCGCTCGATCGGGTCCGTGACCCGAAATACCTGCACGCCGGCAAGCGGGGTGTCACGGATTCCGCCGTCGGGGGCGATCCGGTTGAGGACCGTGAGAGCTGTTTCCGTTTTCCAGCGAATGGCATGGATCGTGCATTTCACAAGTCAACGACATGGTCGCGTAAGGCCGTGGCTAATTGCCCTGGACAAATGAGGAGATCATGATGGCTGAGCACATGTACAAAGTGATTGAGTTGGTCGGAACGAGCACCGAGTCATGGGAGAAGGCGGCGAAGACGGCCGTGGAAACGGCGGCCACTCACCTTCAGGATCTCAGAATTGCAGAGGTTACAGAGATGGACATGCAGATCTCTGAAGGCAAAGTTGTGACTTACCGGGTCAAGGTGAAGGTGTCCTTCAAATATCACCCGGAAATCAGCTAGTTCGCCAACTGCGACCATAGCACCCCAGCGGCGATTGCAGAGCCGATCACTCCTGCCACGTTCGGTGCCATGGCGTGCATCAGCAGAAAGTTCTGCCGGTTGGCTTCCAGCCCCACCTTGTTGGCGACTCTGGCCGCCATCGGCACGGCAGAAACGCCGGCGGCGCCGATGAGCGGATTGATCGGCTGGCTGCTGAGCCGGTTCATCAGCTTGGCCATGAGCACTCCGCTGGCCGTACCGATGGCGAAAGCAACCACGCCGAGCAATAGAATGCCAATGGTGTTTACCGTCAGAAACTGCTCACCCTGCAGTTTGGTGCCCACTGCCAGACCGAGAAAAATTGTCACGATGTTGATCAGCGCGTTTTGCGTGGTATCCGCAAGACGCTCTACGACGCCGCACTCCTTCATCAGGTTGCCGAAGCAGAACATGCCCAACAGGGGCGCTGCACTGGGCAACAGCAGCGCCACGAGCAGCAGCAGAAGCAGCGGAAAGAGGATGCGTTCCGATTTCGACACCTGTCGAAGCTGTTCCATCTTGATGGCCCGCTCAGCTTCCGTGGTCAGCGCCCGCATGATCGGCGGCTGGATCATCGGCACCATGGCCATATAGGAATAGGCGGCAACGGCGATGGCACCCAGCAGCTCCGGTGCGAGCTGACCCGCAACGTAGATCGCCGTCGGCCCGTCCGCGCCGCCGATGATGCCGATGGCGGCAGCCTGCTGAATGGTAAAGTCCATCCAACCGAGCTCAGTCAGCCCCACGGCACCCAGCACCGTCGCAAAAATGCCGAACTGCGCAGCCGCACCCAGCAGCAACGTCTTGGGGTTGGCCAGCAACGGACCGAAGTCGGTCATGGCCCCTACACCCATGAAGATGATCAGCGGAAAGGCGCCGGTTTCGATGCCCACCACATACACCAGGTGCAAAAGGCCGTCACCCGTGGCGATCTCCACGCCGGGAATGTTCGACAGCACGCCACCGAAGCCGATGGTGACGAGCAGCAGCGGCTCGAACTTTCGGACAATGCCGAGATAGAGCAGCAGGCAGCCCACTGCAATCATCACAAGCTGTCGCCAGCTCATCTGGTAGAGGCCCGAGCCTTCCCATATCAGATCAATCAGTTCCATGGGCGCTAACCGATGGCAACCAGTGCATCGCCCACGGCCACCGAGTCTCCTTCGGCGACCATCACCTCAGAGATCGTGCCGGCTTTCGGCGCGCTCACTTCCGTCTCCATCTTCATGGCTTCGAGCACCAGAACGGTCTGCCCTTCCTGAACGGCATCGCCGGGTTTTACGAGCACTTTGAAGACGTTGCCAGCCAGCGGTGCGGGCAACGTTTCACCTGCTCCCGCCGGTGCGGCTGATGGCGGCGGTGCCGAAGACGGCGTCACGTTGCTCACGTCTCCTCCTTCGCTGACCTCCACCGTATAGGCGTTGCCGTTCACACGGACTGTGTAGACACCGCTTGCAGGCGGCGTATCTGTGGCAGCCTTCGGCGCAGCCGCCGATGCTGCTTTTTCCGCCGGTGCCGGCTCGAACGCATCCGGGTTGTGTCGGTTCTCCAGAAACTTGAGGCCGATCTGGGGAAAGAGCGCATAGGTGAGCACGTCGTCCACCACATGCTCCGCAAGCTGAATGCCCCGCTTCGACGCCTCCGCCACCAGCTCGTTTTCAAGGTTGTCGAGCTCCGGCTCCAGTTGGTCTGCCGGGCGGCCGGTCACCGGCTCCGCACCGTCGAGCACTCGGGCCTGCAGCTCGGCGTTGAGCGGCGCGGGCGTGGCACCGTACTCGCCCTTGAGCACGCCGCTGGTTTCTTTGGTGATCGACTTGTAGCGCTCACCCATGAGCACGTTGATCACCGCCTGGGTGCCAACGATCTGAGAAGTGGGGGTGACCAGCGGGATATAGCCCAGGTCTTCGCGTACCTTCGGAATCTCCTGCAGCACCGCATCGAGCTTGTCTGTGGCGTTCTGCTCGCGTAGCTGATTTTCCAGGTTGGTGAGCATGCCGCCCGGTACCTGCGCCACCAGAATGCGCGAATCGACACCTTTGAGCCCCCCCTCGAACTGCACGTATTTCTTGCGCACATCACGGAAATAAGCCGCAATCTCTTCGAGGAGCGCGAGATCCAGATCCGTGTCGCGGTCAGTGCCTTCGAGAATCGCCACCAGAGACTCCGTGGGCGAGTGGCCGTAGGTCATGCTCATCGACGAGATAGAGGTATCGACATTATCGATGCCGGCCTCGATGCACTTGAGATAGGTCGCGGTCGACATGCCCGTCGTCGCATGACACTGGATGTGCACGGGAATCTCCAGCACCTCTTTCATGCGGCTGACCAGCTCGAACGCCACGTAAGGCTTCAGGAGCCCCGCCATGTCCTTGATGCAGATGGAATGCGCGCCCATGTCCTGCACCTGCTTCGAGAGATCCACCCAGAGATCGATGGTGTGCACGGGGCTGACGGTATATGAAATGGTGCCTTGAGCATGCTTGCCGACATCCAGCGTCGCCTTCACGGCGTGCTCGATGTTGCGCATGTCGTTCATGGCGTCGAAGATTCTGAATACATCGACGCCGTTAGCTGCCGCGCGCTCCACGAACTTTGCAACCACGTCGTCTGCGTAGTGCCGGTAGCCGAGGATGTTCTGACCTCGAAACAGCATCTGCTGCGGTGTGTTCGGCATCGCTGCTTTGAGTTTGCGGATACGCTCCCAGGGATCTTCGCCCAGATAGCGGATACAGGCATCGAACGTCGCCCCGCCCCAGGACTCGAGAGACCAAAAGCCAACCTGATCGAGTTTGGGTGCGATAGGCAGCATGTCTTCAATGCGCACCCGCGTCGCCAGCAGGCTTTGCGATGCGTCCCGAAGGACCACGTCTGTTATGCCGAGTTTCTGAGCCACCTTGTTTTACCCCCTGCTACCTGTAGTTACTATTGAGCGGTCTTGCTGCGGTGTATCGCGACGGCCGCGGAAATTGCGGCGACTTCTTCACCTGTGGGCTGCCCTGCCGCGGGCCGTGCCACCGGCGCAGACAGAACAGGCTCAGGATCAGGGGCATACCGCTGGGCAAAGCGCGACATGAGAAGTGTCGCCCCAACGAGCAGAGTGAGAAAGACAAAGACGGTACCCATGCCGGCCAGCATGAGCTCCAGGCCTTGAGCCATAAGGCTCTCTTCCATAGCATCCCCCGAAAATCATGAGTAACCCTTTGGATTTCAGGGGGTTACCCTTCCCTTCGAGGAATTATACCGGAATCAGCGCCTAAAAAGCGCGACCTTCCAGCGGACCGAGCACGACCCAATCAACAACGGCGCTCACGAGCGCAAGGAACGCGACGAAAAGAATGAGGTAACCAACGAGACGCCAGCCGCGGAAGCGTTTTTCAGGTGGCTGTTGGTCGGGGGATTGTGGAGAGGGGGTGTTCAATGGAGAACCTGCCGTCATCGTAGATAGCGCCCTTTCGCACATTCAGCACACTGAATGTGCTGTCGGGTGTTCATTTCCGCCTGCGGCGGAATTGAACGAGCTGTCGGGTGTTCATTTCCGCCTGCGGCGGAATTGAACGAGCTGTCGGGTGTTCATTTCCGCCTGTGGCGGAATTGAACGATATGGCGCACCCGGCTGGATTCGAACCAGCAATCCCCGGTTTCGTAGACCGGTGCCTTATCCAGTTTGGCCACGGGTGCGTATCGAAAACGTCTTCTAACTGACGAAGTCAGTCTCGAAGGGCGCGCTATTATTCCGAAGCGGTCAGTGCCCGTCAAACGAAATCCAAAAAGAACTCAAAAAGCGCTGTCGAGACCATATTGGGCCATGCGCGATTGCGCGGCCAGCACGTCGATGCTCAGCACGAGCAGGTCGTGTTTGTCGCCTGATTCGTCCTGCACATGGTCGCGCAAAAGACCTTCGGCCTTGAACCCCAAATCTTCGAACACCGCGATGGCGCCCTGCTGATCCGGCGTCATACGCGCCGTGAGCTTCTCGAGCCCGTTATCCACTGCCACGAGAAAACTCTCCTGCACGAGCACGCGCCCGAAACCCCGATTGCGATAATCCTCGCCGATAAGCACACGAAGCTCGCCGACGTGAGGCGACCAGGAGTACGGATCGACCACAATGGCGCTGCAACCCGCCACTTTGCTGCCGTCGAAGGCAATGAGGCTCTTGAGCTCGCCGGTTTCCACCTGCTGCGCCCAGGCGTTCATGACTTTGGGCTCGGTGATCTTGCGGCTGAGAAACAGCAGATCGTGTGCCGGCAATGCCTGCGCAAAGTCAGCAATGGCGCCGCGATCATCCGCGGTCATCAAACGGATGGTTAGGTCTACTCCGTCGACATCCGCGGGCTTCGGATAGCGGCCGTTCAGCGAGGTCATACGGATCGCTCCGCCAGCCACTCATCGAGCCTGGGCCACATGCGGCGTACGGCATTCGGACCGGCTATGACACTCACGTGCCCGCCTTTGAGCTTCACTTCCGTTTTGTCTTCCGAACTGACCAGCTCCAGAAGCGGCTTGGTGCTTTCGTACGGGGCAAGATGATCGTGCTCCGCGCTGACACTGAGCACCGGCACCCGGATGTTGGCCAGATCAGCAGACTTACCGTCAACCTTGAGACGACCTTTCATCAGCTTGTTTTCCCAGGCCAGCTCTTTGGTGGTTTCGCGAAAGTACTCGCCCGCAAGCGGAAGCGTTTCGTTGCCCCAGCGCTCGAACGCCCTGAACGACTTGACGAACTCGTCGTTCCACATCTGCTCCCAGACCCTCATCTGCCCGGCAACGCGCTGCGCCGGTCGCTGCATCTCGAAGCCCTGCGTGACGATATCCGCGGGAATGATGCCCAGCGTATCGGCGATTCGATCAACGTCGAAATAACGCGGGTCCTGCCAGACCTGAGTCAGCTCCATTTTGTGCCAGTCGATCGGTGTGGTTAGGCAGGCCAGGTTCTTGAGCGGGCCGTCGGCATGAGTTGCCGCGTAGATTACGGACAGTACGCCGCCCATGCAGTAGCCGACGATCGAAACGTCCGGCTCGCCGGTGATGTTTTGTACCTGGCGAATACACGTGGGAATGAAATCCTGTGTGTAGTCCGCGAGGGTCAGTCCGCGCTCTTCCGGCTGCGGCGCCGCCCAGTCCACGACGAACACATCGAACCCGCGCTTGAGCAGAAACTCAACCATGCTCTGTCCCGGCGCCAGGTCGAATACGAACGACTTGTTGGTGGTGGCCATCACCAGCATCACCGGCACCCGGTACACCTCTTCGGACTGCGGGTGGTAATGGTAGAGCCGCAACGTGCCACGCTCGTAAACTACGTCTTTCGGCGTGAGGCCAACGGGCGTCGAGCTGCCTGTCACATAGTCGAAGCCTTTGATACCTCGCTGGATGGCCCGTTCGACCATCTGCTGCACCTGTTTGCCGATTGCAGCCGCGTCGTTACCTTGTTCAGCCATCAGGACTCCTCCTTGCCGCCGTTCGCCTTGGCTTTCTTGTCTTTTTTCACCTTCTTGACCTTTCCGTCGTCAGCTTCAGCCCTGACGGGAGGCTGTTTGGTGCGCGGCGGACCCTTTTTCTGAACCTGCGTATCCGGCGGCGCCAGGTGCTCTTCGATGCGTGCCAGGCGGCGGTCCAGTCGATGCACCGCTTCACCGATACGCAGAATGTCGTCGCGCGACGGCAGGTGCATGGCTTCCAGGTTGTGGCTCACCCAGTTTCGAAACGCCTGCTGCGCTTTGAGCTGTGCGTCCTGTGCCTGGTTCATGGACTTACTGAAGCTTTCGGTGCCCATGAACTGGTTGGCGAACGCATCGAAATTGCGTTCCCACTGGGTCACCATTTCTCTGAAAGATGCTTCGAGGTCGATCTGCGGTTTTTCACTCATGGAAGGCACCTGTGGAAGGTAGTCGCGTGAGCCTCGATTTTATCACGTCTCGGCGGCACTATGGGCTACCGCACAGATCGCAGGGAAACGCGCCATGCAATGCAGATTGTCCATCATCGGCTGCCTGATAGGGCTTTGCCTGACGCTCAGCACGCAGGGACACGCAGAGTCTCCGTATGTGCCCCCCCAACTGGCGCCCTGGGTCGACTGGGTGCTCGAAGATCACGACAACCTGCGTTGCCCGAGGCAGGCTGACACCGGCGCACCGGCCGACTGCGTGTGGATCTCCAGACTGTCGCTCGTCGTCGACGAGGCCGCCCGCTTCGAAATGACGGTGCAGGCCTACAATGAAGCCCGCGTGCCCCTACCCGGCGACGGCAACAGTCTGCCGGGCAACATGCGCGTGAACGGCAAACCCGCCACCGTAATCGGCGGCCACACACCTGCGGTGTTGCTGCAGTCCGGCAACCACCAACTCAGCGGAACCATCCGATGGAGCAAGCGTCCGGGCTCCATCACAATTCCCGTTCAGCATGGAATGCTCAGGCTCGAGATCGACGGAGAGGCGGTGCGCCGGCCAACCCTCAAAGGCAATCGGCTGACACTGAACCAGCGCAGCACGCCTCCGGAGGCCAGCGAGCGCGATAGCCTGTCGGTGGATGTGAAACGACTGCTCACCGACGGCTATCCGCTCACTCTGCGCACGCACGTGACGCTCGATGTATCCGGCACACCTCGCATGGTTCGTCTGGGCACAGCCCTGCCCGACGGTTTCGTGCTCACCGCTTTCGAGAGCGACATGTCGGCCCGCTTGAACGGCGACGGTACGCTGCAGGCGCAGATCACCCCGGGGGTCCACGAAGTGCGCTTCGATGCCCGTGGTCTTGGCGATCCCAGTGCGTTTGCCATTGCACCAACCACTGAAGACTGGCCGGAACAGGAAATCTGGGGCTTCGAGCCCAACAACCGCTATCGGCTGGCCGAAGTTACCGGCGGTTCCCCGGTCGATCTGAATCAGGTGGACTGGCCATTCGACGTCAACATGACGCAGGGCTTTCTCCTCGGCAGCGACGACCGCCTGACGATTGAAGAAAAGCAGCGCGGCAATCCGGAAGGCCCGGCACATCGGACCTCGGTCAACCGCGATCTATGGCTCGGCTTCAACGGCGATCGATGGGTGGTTCTGGACCAGCTGCATACAGAAATCTTCCGGCCCGTGCGGCTGCAGAGCCAGCTCACGCTGGGGCGCGTCTCCGTCGATGAGCAGCCAACAATCGTCAGCACGCTGAAAGATACAGACGCCGGCATCCAACTCACCACCGGAACGCACGCCATTGAAGCCGTGAGCGCCCTGCACCGGGCTCAGGCGCTGCACGCAACGGGCTGGCGTTTCGATGCTCAGGCACTCCAGGCTACCCTGCATCTGCCGCCGGGTTGGCGCCTGCTCTGGGCCGGAGGCGTCGACCAGGCCAAAGGCTCCTGGCTCGACCGATGGACACTCTGGCACATCTTTCTGGGCGTTCTGCTCATCGTCACAGCCGCACGGTTCGTCTCCTATGGATTCGCCGCGATCGCTACGGTCGCAGCGATCCTGGCACTGCCCGACAGCGTCGGCGTCGTACTGTGCTGGTTGGTGGCCACTGGTCTGGTCGGATTGACCCTGCGCATAGACAGCCCCCGGTTCACAGGGCTCGTGAAAGCGCTCGCCCTGGGCTGGCTGGGGATCACACTGATACCCACGTTTTCAATGGCGGTTTCCTCGCTGCAGGAAGCGCTGTATCCGCAACTGGAAACCCGGCAGAGCACGCAGCACCCGCTGATGGGCGCGGCGATGGATGCGGAGATGGCCGCGGTCGAATCCGCAATCCCCATGGCGTCCAAGGCCAGATCGTTGAGCTATGCGGAAATAGAAGAAGTGGTCGTTACCGCTTCCAAGGCAAGAAACAAATACCCGGAAGACATGGCGGTGCAGACCGGGCCCGGCACACCTCAGTGGCAGTGGCGCAGTCATCGGCTCTCCTGGAGCGGGCCGGTCAACGCTTCGCAGCTGCTCGACCTGAAGCTGGTTTCACCGCTGTGGGTGCGCATCGGCAACATTCTGCTGGCCGGTGCAGCCTTCGCACTGATCGGACTCCTCGCGCTGCAGGTTGTTCCAAAAGGCCGACGCTTCCTGCCTGCGCCGTTCAAAGCAGATGTGCCGCTGATCCTTCTGGCGAGCGCACTGCTTCTGGGTAGCGACGACAGCCACGCGCAATCGGCATTACCTGACCGGCAGCTTCTCGAAGCGCTCGAGCAACGGCTCACCCGTGCTCCAGCCTGTTTTCCCGACTGCGCTCAACTCGAACGGGCAGAACTGCACATCGATGAAAACCGGCTGACGGTAACGCTGCAGATCAATACGGATCACCTGATCTCCTACCCTTTGCCTGAAAGCAGCTCGTGGCAGGCATCCGCGATTACCGACAACTCCGCCACAGCGGTTCTCCGCAGAGAGAAAGGCCAACTCCACGCGGCGCTGGAGGCAGGAAGGCACACGCTGAGGATGACGGGGCCCGTGTCTCACCTCAACCAGTTCGATCTGCGCCTGCCGAAACAACCAGCAACTGGCGCTGCGGACGCGAGCGACGGCTGGCAGCTGAGCGGCATCACCGACACTCAGTCTTTAAGCGGCAATGTCTACTTTCGCCGCACCAGCCAACGTGATGCACAGAAGGAAACCCACCTGCAGCAGGATCCGGCACCAGCATTTGTCGATGTACATCGGCAGATCACCTTCGGGCTCGACTGGCGGGTGCTGACCACCGTGAGCCGTCTAGCCCCGCGTTCCGGCAACTTTGCCGTACGCGTGCCGCTGGTTACCGGTGAGCGGGTGCTCGATACCCCCTTCGACATCAAAGACGGCGACATGCTCGTGCGCTTCGGTCAACGCGACCGGCGTCACCAGTGGGAAAGCCGCCTGCCCACCGGCAGCAACCTGACGCTCCAGGCCGAGGAGCGCGCTACCCAGCGCGAACGGTGGACCCTGGTTCCCTCAGACTTCTGGCATGTGGAAACTTCCGGTCTGGCGACACAATCCGTCGACGGCAGCGAGGGAGAAGACTACGCGCCCAGAAACGGTGAATCCCTTTCGGTCACTGCCTCGCCAGCCAGAGCCGTCGAAGGTGCTTCCGTTACCGTGGAGCGCGTGAAACATGACGTCGAACCGGGTGTTCGCACAGAAGCCCACGAGCTCGAGCTGACGCTACGCGCCGGACAGGGTGGCACTTATACCTTGACGCTCCCTGACCAGAACCCCGAGCTTCAGTCCGTGACGATACAAGGCGACGACACGCCAGTGCGCCTGCAGGGTAACAAGCTCGCATTGCCGATCTATCCCGGCGAGCTCGACTATGTCGTTCAGTGGCGTACGGATCGACCGATCACGCTGCACTACCGGGTATCTCATCCCGTATTCGATTCACCCGTCAACAACCTCACAACCACCCTCGCCGTTCCGGCAAACCGGTGGATCATTTTTCTTGGCGGCCCGCAGCTGGGTCCAGCGATGCTCTACTGGGGGCTGGCGGGAGCGGCGCTGATCATTGCTCTGGCACTCAGCCGTTTGCCTGAAAGCCTGCTGAGGACCCGCGATGCCCTGCTGCTGGCAGCCGGGCTGAGCCTGTGCAACCTGCCCGGCGCCCTGCTCTTCGCAATATGGCTGGCGTTCATGAGCGGCCGGCAGGCTGTCCTGGCAAAGGTGAAAAATCACCGGTTGAAAAATTTTCTCCAGATTGCCGCATGGATACTTACCGGTCTGGCTTTGATCGGCCTGATCGCCAGCGTACCCATGGCGCTGTTGTCCGCTCCCGACATGTTCATTGAGGGCAACGGCTCCTGGGCCCGATCCCTTCACTGGTATCTCGACCACGCGGGCGCCGATGGTGGAGAAGCGGGCTGGCTCATTTCGCTGCCCATGTGGGTCTACCGCCTGGCCATGTTGCTGTGGTCGCTCTGGCTCGCTATCGCGCTCCTGCGCTGGGGCCGCGAAACCTGGGCTCGCTTCTGCAGCGGCCCTGCATGGTTTCCGGCACCGTCGCCCAGTGACGAAAAATGAGAACGACGTCGCACACTGAGGTGTGACGTTCACGTGAAAGGATGCAGAAGTTGAACGTCGATCCGGTTTCGCTCACCGCATTACCACATCATTGATGCATGGCAAAGGTGCACGCATTGAGGTGTGCACTGAAAATCGTTGAGACAAACACGGAGCAGGCCAGGCAACGGAGATGCACAGCGCCTGCGACACAACCACTATCGGCACGCGGCAAACGACGACAACCACGAACGCAGGTCCGTCTGCGGCGGTGCTCGCTACCCGCTCGACCGAGGTCGATCAGCACGAGGGTGTGTTGCATTATGGTCCGGACGCCGCCGCTGCACAGCGGATACTCAACAGCCTTTGGCGCACGTTCCTGGGCCACATCGACGCATGACCAAGTCACCGAGCATCGCTCGCCCCGGACCTGAGCTCGGTAGCCGGCCGGAAGGCAAACCGCCGGATATCCTGAACCCGATCGAGGATCGCCTCATCGGCTGGCTGAGCTGGGCAAACTTCAAGCGTCCCACTCGAAAACGTTTTGCCAGGGTACTGAAGCGCATCGAGCGTGAGGCTTCAGAGTTGAGCACCCGGCCAAAGCACGTGCAGGATGCAGCGGTACTCGAACTGCGCCGCCGCGCCTGGTGCGAGGGCCTGAACGAAACGCTGATGGTCCAGGCCTTCGCCCAGTTCCTGGTGCGCTGCGAAAGTACGTTTGGCTTTAGGCTGCATGACGAACAGCTCTTTGCCGCCTGGTGCATGACCCACGGTGAGTTCATGGAAATGGCCACCGGTGAAGGCAAGACCATTACGGCGGTGCTCACCGCCGTGACGGTGGCACTCTCCGGCACCCCCGTGCACGTAGTGACCGCCAACGACTACCTCGTTGCTCGGGACGCCGCCAGTATGCGTCCCCTCTATCGGCAGTTCGGTCTGCGGGTGAGCCATGTCACCACTGAGATGGAGGAAGCCGATCGCCGTGACGCCTACGCTGCGGACGTGGTGTACTGCTCGAACAAACAGCTCATTTTCGATTACCTGCGCGACGGGCAGACGTGCAAAGACCTGCGTACGGGGCTCGCTGCCGAGCTTGCCGGCATGATGGGCAGCAGCGATGGCGAGTGCATGCTGCGCGGGTTGTGTTTCGCCATCGTCGATGAAGCCGACTCGGCATTGATCGACGATGCGCGCACACCGATGATCATCTCACGGAGCATCGCACCGAGCCGTGCCGAGATCACCGAAGCGACGGTGGCGCTGGGTATCGCCCGTTCCCTCGACGAAGCGCATTACGCCATCGATGCCGGTCGCTTTTCCGTAAAGCTCACCGAATCAGGCCAGGCGAAAGTAAAGGAGCTGACCGAACGCCTGAAAGGCAACTGGTGGCGCTCGCACTACGCGCAGGAACGGCTGCACCAGGCCCTGTCCGTGCTTCATCTTTACAAAGCCGATCGCCACTACCTGGTGAAAGATGATCGCGTCTATCTCATCGACGAGTCCACCGGGCGTATTCTGGAAGACCGCAAGCTGCAGAACGGCGTGCACCGCCTCCTGGAAATTCACGCAGGCTGCCCACCCAGCGAGGATACCGAAGCCATCGCCGCGCTGAGCTTCCAAAAATTTTTCCCCCGCTTCCTGCAACTGGCGGGCATGAGCGGCACCCTATGGGAAGCCCGCCATGAGATTCGCCGGGTCTACGGGAGCAGTGTGACCCGCGTACCGCCCCACCAGAAATCGAAACGGCGCACCCTACCCACCCGGGTGCTGCCGAATCTCAACGAGCAGATCGAGGTCGTGGCCGCTGAAGTATGCCACCGGGCGCAAGCCGGTCAGCCGGTGCTCATCGGCACCAGAACGGTCGCCATGTCTGAACGCATCAGCCGTGCGCTGGCAACTCGTGACGTAGATCACAAACTGCTCAATGCGCGCCAGGATGCCGAAGAAGCAGCCATCGTCGCAGCCGCTGGAGAACGTGGCGCCGTTACCGTAGCCACCAACATGGCAGGCAGAGGCACGGATATACCGATCAGCGCAGAAGCCGCCGCGTGTGGCGGGCTGCACGTGCTGAGCCTGGAAATAAACGACTCTGCACGGGCGGATCGACAACTTTTCGGACGATGTGCGCGTCAGGGTGATCCCGGGAGCGGGCAGGCTGTCGTTTCTCTGGAAGATGAACTGGTCGTCAATTTTCTGC
>JAUIKX010000081.1 GCA_030430515.1 Gammaproteobacteria bacterium
CGGTGAGGTTTACTACGACATCACCGACACGCTCATGCTCACCGTTGGCCTGCGCTACAACGAAGACACCAAGCTCGTGCGCGACGCGAACGTGTTCCTTGATGCAAGCTTCATCGGTCTTGGCGACGAGCTGTCCAGAGAATCTGGGTTTGCTCAGGGTGCAGACACGTTTGACGAAGCTCGAGCGGCTCTTTACGGCGCTACGGATCTCTTCAATGCCGCTATCGGCACCCCGGCTTTCAGTGCTGAGCGCCTGGACGCCATCCGCGCGATTCCTCTGGTACCGCAGCCCGGCGAACGCCGAGCACTGACCGGCAGCCCGAACGAGTTCGAGTTCAATGAAACCACCGGCCGCATCGGCCTTGACTGGGCCGTCAGCGATGACACGCTCATCTACGGTTTCATCAGCAAAGGCTACAAGCCGGGCGGTTTCAACCCGCCAGTGTCCGAGGCCTTCCAGGGCGAGATCAAGTTCGACTTCCAGCCAGAGACCATCAACTCGATTGAGATTGGCACGAAGAACACGCTGCTCGACGGCAGCATGACGCTGAACGCTAACGTGTTCTACTACGACTACGAAGGTCTGCAGATCACTCGGATCGCGAACAACAGCTCGATCAATGACAACATCGACGCTGAGATCTATGGCCTGGAAATTGAGTCGGTCTGGCGCCCGGAGGCCCTGCCCGGCTTGCAAGTCGATTTCGTTTACTCCTACCTCAAGACGGAGGTTGCAGACGGCGAGTCGGTCGACCCGACCAACCGGACTGCAGATAACCCGGCTTGGGTAACGCTGAACGAATTCGTTCCCGGCCCGACTGCTGGCGTGAACTATGTTGCTGATCTCGCTGGCGTGCAGGCTGCTACCGCGGCGGCTATCGGCGCGGGCGCTGCTGTGCCGCTGCCCGGCTCAACGTATCCGGACGGAACGCCGTCCTATTTCAACAGGGCCTTCCTCGATGCGGTTGGCGTGACAACGTCCAATGGCCTGAGCCAGGACCTGAGCGGCAACGCGCTGCCGAGCTCACCGGAGAATACGATCAAGATCGGTGTCTCCTACACGTTCCAGGTGCCAGCACTTGCCGGTTCGATCACGCCTCGTCTCGACTACTACTGGCAGGACGATATGTACGCTCGCGAGTTCAATACTCCGGGTGATGAGATCGAAGCCTGGGATCAGTGGAACGCATCGCTGATCTACGAAAGCGACAACGGCCGCTGGTCGGCCCGCGCATGGGTACGTAACCTGCAGGACGAAGACAATATCACCGGTCACTATCTGACCTCTGATACCTCTGGCTTCTTCCGCAATTACTTCCTGACCGAGCCGCGTATCTTCGGCGCGTCGGTGCGCTACAACTTCGGAGGCTGATTCATACCCGAGTCTTCGGGTAGCTGAAAGCAAAAACCCCTCGCCGCAAGGCGGGGGGTTTTCTTTTTCGGATCCAGAAAAATCAGATCGCGAAAGGGTCGAAGTCCTTCAATCTTTCAAGCGCATCCGACATCGATCGCGCCATCAGTTCGGGCGGAAAGCTCTCGAAGAGCTCCTCATCGCTCAGCTCGTCATAGCCCTCATCGAAGTCGTGCTCCCATGCATCGGCGTCCCAACTTTCCGTGTTGTACTCGTCGAAGATGTCCTCTGCCGCAGTGTTCCCGTTCCGATCCGTCATCAGGTATGTCCTTATCCATGCGTCCTTCAGCGGATGTTAGTTTGGCGAGCGGATGGGTCTGTGAAACAGCGCCCGTTTTCGCGGATTGCCGTGAGCGAAAGACCAAACAACTTGTGCGTGGATTGTTGGATAAAAAATGGAGGAAAACTTGATTTGTGCGGCCATCATCTATAGGTTGCGCGTCCCCCTGGCGGAAATAGCGCCGGGGTTTGGAGAGAAAGAGACAACTCGAGGGGTTTTAGAGAAGATGAAGAAAGTTTTCTTCGTCCTGGCTGCCTGCATGGTCGCGGGTGGTACAGGAAATGTATTTGCGAGCGCGATGGAAGAAGTCATCGTTACCGCCACCAAGCGGGAAGCGTCCATTCAGGACATTCCGATCGCTGTATCTGCCTTCACCGGTGAAGACCTGGAGTCACGAGGAGTTCAAGACCTCTACGGCCTGCAGGAAGTTTCGCCGAGTATTTCCGTATACAGCTCCAACAGCACCTCTAACGGCGGCACCATCCGAATTCGCGGCGTGGGCACCACGGGTAACAACCCGGGTCTGGAGGCTGCGGTGGGTACGTTCATCGACGGCGTTTACCGAAGCCGTGCCGGTCAGGCGTTCGACGATCTCGTCGATATCGAGCGTATCGAGGTTCTGCGTGGCCCGCAGGGCTCTCTGTTCGGTAAGAACACCTCCGCCGGTGCGCTGCAGATCATCACCAAGAAGCCGGAATTCGAGCGCAGCTCCATGGTTGCACTTTCCGCAGGCGATTACGGCGCGATCCGTGTTCAGGGCTCTACCACCGGTGCGCTCATCGACGATCGCTTGGCTTTCCGTCTGGCAGGTAACTACCACAAGCGTGATGGCTACTATGAAGACGACTTCTCGAGCGATGCGTACGATCGCCGCGACCGCTACAGCCTGAAAGGCCAGCTTCTGTGGCAAGGCGACACCTGGGACAACCGCGTGATTGTCGACTACTCCGAGCAGGACGAAGATTGCTGCCCGGCGAACTATCAATTCATGAACTTCACCGAGTTCGGTGACAGCGCCACCACCCGCGGTAAGCTGAATGCAGGCATTGCGCCCGGCATCATCGTCAACGATCTGCTGGCAGACCTCGGCCGACCGCAGGAGTTCGCCAACTTCCCCGACGACGATCGCGAAGTGGGGCTGAACTTCAAGCCGTTCGAAGAAACGGAAAACTGGGGTATTCAGAACCAGTTCAAGATGGACATTGGCGATAAGGCCACCCTTACTTCGATCACTGCATATCGTGAGTTTGAAGTGCAGCGCGGTCAGGACATCGACTTCTCCGGTGCCGACATCCTACGCCCGCAGTTCACCAATGAATCGTTCGATAACTTCTCTCAGGAAATTCAGTTCACCTTCTCCACTGAGAAAGCTGACTTCCTGTTCGGTGCTTACTATTACACCGAAGAAGTGGAAACAGACGAATCTATTCGTCTGGCCAGCCAGGGTGCAACCTACCTCAGCCGTCTGATCGTCGGTGCTGCGTTTGGCGATGCACTTGCGACAGCGACCACTGCTCCTTTTGGTACCACGCGCGGTTCCTCGGGCATCGGTTCTTACGATGTGGCCACCGGCACTTACATCCGCGACGGCGCGCCGCGCCCGAACTTCCAGGAAGGCGATGGCTACTATGCTGACTTCTCCCAGGAAACCGAGGGCTGGTCGCTGTTTACCCACAACACCTTCCATCTCACGGACAAACTCGAGCTGAGCATCGGCGCGCGTTACTCCAACGAAGAGAAGGAAGCGACTACCATCATCAACGGTGTAGCACCCACCGGCGGCAGCATTCGTGACCAGCTGGCGGCCATGCTCAACGACGATTTCAACGAAGACCACTGTAACGGCTTCATCTTCGTCGGCGCGCTGTGCAACAACGTTTCCTGGAACGACAAAGAAACCGAGAAGGAATGGAGCGGCACAATTCAGCTGTCCTACGCGGTCAGCGACAGTGTGAATGTCTATGCCAGCTACTCCCGTGGCTACAAGGCCGGCGGCTTCAACCTTGACCAGAGCGCCATCGAAATGGATATCTTCGCCATGTGGCTAGCCACCGGCGGTGATGCACGTTTCCTCGCGCCAACAGGTCTTGCCTCCGACATTCCGCAGGAAGTGCTCGATGCGACTGGCGGTACCGGCCAGAACGGCCTGACGCAGTTCGCCTGCGGCAGCCAGGGCGGCATCATCAATCCTGATGCAAACGAGCTTGATTGCGCGTTTTTCGACGACGACCATCGCTTCGACCCGGAATTCGTCGATGCCTACGAAATAGGCATGAAGGGTGAGTTCCTCGACGGCCGCCTGACCACCAACATCGCGTTGTTCTACAGCGATTTCGAGGACTTCCAGGTCAACACCTTTACCGGCACCGGCTTCCTGATCAGCAATACCGACGAGATGATCTCTCAAGGTGCTGAATTTGAAGGCATGTTCAATGTGGCCGAAGGCGTCTACTGGACCCTGGGCGTCACCTACGCCGACGCGCGCTATGGCAACGACCTGAACGCTGACACCAACGAGGCCGAACTGTTCCTGGCGCAGGACTACGCAACCCTGGAAGACTGGGGCGCGCTCGAGAGCCTCGAAGGGCGGCAGATCACTCAGGCACCTTACTGGCAGGGCAGCACGTCGCTGTTCATCGAGCAGCCGGTGGGCGACAACATGATGGCGTACAGCAATATCAACGTCGGCTTCCGCGGTGCGAATAACACAGGTTCAGACCTGCAAGACCAGAAGGACATTCCGGACGAAGCCATCGTCAACCTGCAGATCGGCCTGCGTTCGCAGGACGAGCGCTGGGACGTGCAGCTGTGGGCCCGTAACCTGACGGACAATACGGTTCACACACTGATCTTTAACTCAGTGTTCCAGAGCGAAAGCTTCAGCACGTTCGTCAACCCGCCACGTATGGTGGGTGGTACGCTGCGCATGAATTTCTGATTCAGCATTAGAACGTGTTATAGAAAAGGCCGCACACGTTGCGGCCTTTTTTTTGTCTCCCGTTGAAGCCTTGACACCTTGTTATCCACGAAAGACACTTGAGACTCCCTCGACTGAGAGAAAGAGCAGGCGGGGGGTGCAACTTATACAAGGGGAGAAAGAGTCCATGAGTAGACGAGCGATGAAGCTCTCGGTGCTGCTCTGCCTGCCGTTTATGTGGGTAGACGCGATTGCTGAAGAGTCCATGGAAGAGGTCGTCGTCACTGGTTCGTTCATCCGGGGTACACCTCAGGATGCAGCGCTGCCGGTCGACGTGATGACCCGCGAAGATTGGGAAGACCAGGGCAACCCGACCATTACGGAAATGGTCCGTAACCTTGGCATCTCTAACGGTAACCTCGGTGAAACCAACCAATTCAATGCGTCCGGTGGTCAGGGCAACGAAGGTGCAGCGACCATCAACCTGCGAGGCCTGGGTTCCGCCCGATCGCTGGTGCTGATCAATGGCAGACGCCATGTGTCGGTTTCCACCATCGGTGTAGATATCAGTGCCGTGCCAACCATCGCCGTCGGGCGAATGGAAGTTCTGAAGGACGGCGCTGCCGCACTTTATGGATCTGACGCCATTGCCGGCGTGGTCAATTTCATCACCCGCGACGACTTCGAGGGCTTTGAGCTTCGTGGTTCCGGGCAGTTCCTTGACGACAGCGACGGCGAGTTCAACCTCGGCGGCATCTGGGGTTGGAGCAGCGACCGCATGCGCGTCAGCCTTTCCGCGGAATGGGACAAGCGTTCGAAGCTGCGCATTCGCGATCGTGACTGGGCCATTCGTCCGCTTGCAGATAATCCACAAGGCGGATACTCGAGTATCGGAAACCCAGGGCGGATTTTCCCGGTGACGGCTTCCGGCGGCACCGCGGGGTTTGCTGCGAATATTGCGGACCCGGGCTGTGAGGCAGTGGGTGCTGTGCTTGCGAACAACATCTGCTATTTCCAGTTCACGCAGTTCGACAACCTGATCGAAGATCAGGACACCTATAAGTTCTTTGGTGAGGTGAACTACGACATCAACGAGAATGTCGAAGCGCATTTCGAAGCGCTGTATTCCAAGATGGATATGCCAGATTGGAACACCTCGCCTTCCTACCCGCCGCAATCTCTCTTCGGTGCAGACCGGTTCATTCCTGCCACCCATCCGGGTCTGCAGGATTTGATTGCTAACAATCCCGGTGCTTTGCCCGCGGATACAGTGGGTGTGTTCAGTATCTCCCGTATGACTGGTTGGGGCGGTTTCTTCGGCGATTCCGAGGACGGTAAGCGTGAAACTGAAACCTACCGTCTCTCCAGCGGCCTGAACGGTACGCTGTTCGATGGCGAACTGGGCTTTGATGTGGCCGTTAGCTGGTCGAAGCGCGATCGTCGCAACCAGGGCCCGGATATGTATGTGGAACGCATGGCGTTCGCGCTCGATGGCCTCGGCGGCCCGGATTGTGATCCAGCTACCGGCACGCCGGGTGTTGGTCCCTGTATGTACTACACACCGTTCTCCAACGCGGTTCGAAGCAACGCCATCACTGGCGCGGTGAACCCGAATGCAAATCCCGCGTTAGTCGACATGAACGAAGCGCTGTTCCCATGGCTGGTAGATGACTTGGGCACCGATAGCTCTTTCGAACTCCTGGTCTTCGATTTCACCTTCGACGGTCAGACGGGTATTGAACTGGGTGGTGGTACCGTCGGCTGGGCTGCCGGCATCCAGGCACGAAAAGAGCAGTACGAACTGGACCCTGATCCCATCAACAACCTGGCGATCAACCCGTGTCCGTTCCAGAATCCGGCGTCTATCACGCTCGGTAACACAACCACACTCGGCTGCGATTCGCCGACTGGTCTCTTTGCCTTCCTGTCGGGTACTGCGCCCGCGAAGACGGATCGTTCCGTCTACGGTGGCTTCATCGAACTGGCCCTGCCTTTCAGCGATCGTTTCGACGCTCAGGTCGCGGTGCGTTTCGAAGACTACGGCGGCAAGGTTGGCTCCACGGTCGATCCGAAGGTTGCGCTGCGCTTCCAGGCGACCGACATGATCGCTCTTCGTGGTTCGATCTCCTCGACGTTCCGTGGTCCGCCGCAGCCGTTCCTCGAAGGTCGTGGCACCTCGCTGCAGTTCGTTGGCCCGGTGAACGCGTTCAAGGCCGTGGATACACTGGGTAATCCCGATCTCGAGCCCGAGAAAGCCATTACCACGAACTTCGGCATCATCTTCGATACCGATCGCTTCTACGGCTCTCTCGACTACTGGCGTTTCGATTTCGAAGATCCATTCCAGATCGAGAGTTTCAATTCCATTTTGACGGCCTACTCGACTAACGCCTGCCAGTCGGGTGGTGCGGGTGCAGGGTCTGCGGTTTGTAACCAGCTCGAAAGCCACATCGTTTTTCAGGCTGGCTCGCAGGGACAGCTGAGTGCGATCAACCGTCTAGAAGTGAACTGGATCAACGGCACCGACATCACCACCTCGGGTATCGACTGGTTGGCCCAGTACGACTTCGACGTGGCGGGTGGCCTGCTGACCATCGGTACTCAGGGTACCCATACCATCGAGTACGATGTGGATGACTTCCAGGATATCAGCGGCGTCTTCCTCGCTGCAGGCGGCGACTTCGCCGGTGAGCTGAACGACAACCGCAACGCGCTGACGCCGATCGTCGATCTGCAGGGCAACGTGTTCGCCAAGTTCAGCATGGGCCGTCATCGCGCTAACCTGGTAGCCCGCTACTGGGGTGAGTACGAGGACGAAAGCGCCATTGCTTCGCTGCAGGACATCGATGACATGCTGACGGTTGACCTCACGTACAACCTCAGCCTCATGGATGGCCAGCTGAACCTGAACGCTGCAATCTTCAACCTGTTCGACGAAGATCCGCCGCAAACGCAGACCGACACCAACTACGACATCTACACGCACAATGCGTTCGGTCGTATGTTCAAAGTCGGCCTGGTGTATCAGTTCGGCGGTCAGTAGATCTCAGATCTACTTTGCACGAATGGAGGCCGCGCATTGCGCGGCCTCTTTCGTTTCAGGGTATGAGAAATCAGTCGTAGAGGAAGCAAGCAACCTGCCGGTCGGCATCACCGTTCAGCGGCTTGAGCTTCGGCGTTTCCTGCCGGCACTGCGGCATGACCTTTGGGCAGCGGTCCGCAAAACGGCACCCGGCGGGGATATTCACCGGTGAAGGAATTTCGCCGGTAATGCTGGTGGAGGCCCGATGACGCTCAGATTCCGGGTCAGGTTCCGGGTTGGATGAGGTAAGAATCTGCGTGTAGGGGTGCGCGGGTTCAAAGAACACCGGGTTTGCGGGCCCCACCTCTACCAGGCTGCCCAGATACATCACCGCCATGCGGTCGCTGACGTAGCGCACCATGGATAGGTCATGGGCGATGAACAGCAGCGTCAGCCCCAGCTCCTTTTTGATGCTGTCCAGCAGGTTCACCACCTGCGCCTGCACGGATACATCCAGCGCGGAAATGGGCTCGTCGCACACGACGAATTCCGGTTCCAGAATCAGTGCCCGGGCGATGCCGATGCGCTGGCGCTGGCCGCCGGAAAACTCGTGTGGGTAGCGCGACATGTGGTCGGGTTGCAGGCCCACACGGCGCAGCCACTCGGCCACCCGCTCGCGAATTTCGGTCGAGTTTGCGTTGCTGTGCAGGCGCAGACCTTCGCCGATGATTTCAGCCACCGTCATGCGCGGGTTCAGCGACGAGTAGGGATCCTGAAAGATCATCTGCATGCGCGCGGCGTACTTCTGGAAGTCAGCGGCGCGGTAGTGTTGTGGCAGCGCCTCGTCCCCGTATTTCACGGTACCGCTGGTTTTGTCGTGCAGCCCGAGAATGGTCTTGCCGAGCGTCGATTTGCCCGAGCCGCTCTCGCCCACGAGGCCGACGATCTCGCCCTCGTAGATCGTCAGGCTGACGTCGTCCACCGCGTGCACGCGCTGATCGCGGCCGATGTCGAAGTATTTCACCAGGTGCTCGATGCTCACCAGAGGGGTCATGCGCTCACCTCTTTGCGGTAGAGCCCGTCCAGGCGAACGGCTGACGACTCCGGATGCTGCAGGAAGCAGCGGCTGAAGTGGTCGGTGGTATCGCTCATGGCGAACTCAGGCGGCACGACGTCGTTGCAGACCTTCATGGCGGCCGGGCAGCGGGCGCAGTAACCGCAGCCTTTCGGCGGATGGAAGAGGTCCGGCGGACTGCCGTCGATGGGCGTCAGTCGGTGTTCTGCTTCTCTGTCGTTCACAGGCATGGCGGCTCTCAAGCCCAGCGTGTAGGGGTGGGCGGAGCGGTAGAACACGTCGTCGACGGCGCCTTTCTCGACGATCTGCCCGGCGTACATGACGGCTACCTCATCGGCCATGCGCGCGACGACACCCAGATCGTGGGTGATGAGGATGATGGCCATGTTGGTGTCGCGCTTGAGGTCGTTCATCAGGTCGAGAATCTGCGCCTGAATGGTCACATCCAGTGCCGTCGTGGGTTCATCGGCGATGAGCACTGCGGGCTCGCAGGCGATGGCGGTGGCGATCATGGCCCGCTGCAGCATGCCGCCGGAGAATTCGAAGGGGTACTGCTTGGCCCGCTTGGCGGCTTCCGGGATGCGTACCATCTCCAGGAGTTCCACCGCCCGATTGAACGCCTGCTTTGCGGTGAAACCACGATGCACTTCCAGCGTTTCAGCGATCTGGTCGCCAATGTTCATGGTGGGGTTGAGCGAGGTCATCGGGTCCTGAAAGATCATGCCGATCTCGGCGCCACGGATGTCTTCGCCGCCGACGATGGGGTTGCCGAGAATGTTGCGTCCCCGCAGCTTCGCGGTGCCGGAGGTGATGCGCCCTGGCGGCATGGGGATCAGCCCCATCACCGATTGCACGGTCACCGACTTGCCGCAGCCGGATTCGCCGACGACGGCCAGGGTTTCCCCGGCATCTACCGCGAAGCTCACGTCGCGCACGGCCTGCACCGTGCCGCCGTAGGTGTCGAACTCCACGGCCAGGTTCTCAACGCTCAGTAGTTTGTCGCTACTCACGGGATCGCATCCTCGCATCCAGGGCGTCGCGCAGTCCGTCGCCGAGCAGGTTGAAGGCCAGCACCGTGATGCTGATGAACAGCGCCGGGAAAATCAGCTCGTGGGGCGTGCTCAGCATGGTCTTGATGCCCTCGTTGCACATGCTGCCCCAGGATGGCGTGGGTGGTGCCACACCCATGCCGATGAAGGAAAGAAACGCCTCGGTGAAGATGGCGGAAGGCACTGCGAAAGTCAGCGTCACCAGAATGACCCCCATGGTGTTGGGAATCATGTGCCGCAGCACCAGATAGTTGGTCTTGGCACCGAGCAGCCGGGAAGCGCCGATGTAGCCTTCTTCGCGGATCTGCAGGATCTGGCCGCGCACGAGACGCGATGTGGCGGGCCAGCTCAGTATGACCATGGCGATGAGCATGGGCATGATGCCGCTCTCGCCGGGGCCGATGCCGAACATGATTTTGAAAAGAATCATGAAAAGCAGGAAGGGGAGTGCCACAACGAAATCGGCGAAGCGCATCATCACCGCATCGGCGCGGCTCCCGAGGAAGCCCGCGGTGGCGCCGTAGCCCACGCCCAGCAGCACATATAGAAACGGCGCGACGATGCCGATGAACAGCGACACGCGGGCACCGTGCATGAGCCTGGAGAGTAGATCCCGGCCTAGATAGTCGGTGCCCAGCGGATGCAGAGCGAGTTTTATGGCGTCACCTTCGCGCACCGCAGCAGCATCTTCGATGAGGCCGCGCTTCACGGCGCCCTGAGCGGTGATGGCGTTGTGCACCTCGACATACAGCGTCTCACCCTCGCCGCTTTCCTGGTAACGCGCATCCAGGGGCACGACGGTGTAGTAGTAGCCGCGTGCCTTGAGATCCAACCGATCTTCGAACCAGGTTTCATCCGGTGAGAACTGCTCGCCCAGCGGCAGGCCGTAGGCTTTTTCCGGTCCGATCGGGAAGATGTTGCGATAGATGCGGTAGCCGCCTTCCGCGGTCGCGTCGACGTCCCAGATCAAGCGCACGGCCTGGGTATTGGCAGGCTGGGCTGTGCGCAGGCCCGAGCCAGGGCTATCGAGCGTCTCGCCGCGCCATGGCGTATAGGGTTCGACCACCGTCGCGCGGCGATCGGCCCATGGCGGTTGGCTGACCTGATCCAGATCCTGCACCGACGGGTCGATCTGCCACACGAGAGGACCGATCAGCGTGAAGGCCAGCAGCGCAATGACGATATACAGAGAAATCAGCGCGCGGCGATTGTTCTTCAGGCGGATCCAGGCGTCTTCCCAGTAAGAAAGCGACGGCCTGGAGAGCACTTGCTTGTGCTGCTCTACATGCAGCGGTTCGAACGCATCGGCGCTGAAAGATTGCTCCGCCATGGTTCAGTCGAGCCTCACACGTGGGTCGATGAGGCCGTAGACCACGTCGACCGCGATCACCATGAACACCAGAAAGGCGCCGTAGAAGACGGTGGTGCCCATAATGACGGTGTAGTCCAGCTGCTGAACCGCTTCCACGAAGTAGCGCCCAAGGCCTGGTATGGCGAACACCAGCTCTACGACAAAACCGCCGGTGGTGATGGCGGCGATGGCCGGGCCCAGCACGGTGATGACCGGCAGCACGGCGTTGCGCAGCTGGTGCTTGGTGAAAATGCGGGTGGGCGGCAAGCCTTTGGCCTTTGCTGTGCGCACGAAATCAGAGTTGATGATCTCGAGCATCGATGAGCGCATGAGGCGCGTCAGGTAGGCCATGGTCGATAGACCCAGCACCAGCGCCGGCACGATCATGTGCGACACGGTGCCCCAGCCACCGACGGGCAGCACGTTGAAGCCAAGGAGGTTGTTCAGATTCACAAGGCCGAGCTGGCTGATGGCGGCCACTACGAAGCTCGGTACGGAGATGCCCAGAATCACCAGAAACATGATGATGATATCGGGCAGGCGGTTGCGGTAGAGCGCCGTGAGCGCGCCCCAGAGCACGCCGCCGAGGCCGGCGAACGTCACGGCCAGCAGACCGAGGGTGGCGGATACCGGGAAATGTTCGCGGATGATGTCGTTCACCTCGCGGTTTTTCTGCGTGAAGGATATGCCGAAGTCACCGCGGGCGAGGTTGCCGAGGTAGATGAGGTACTGCTGAAAAACCGGCTTGTCGAGACCGTACTTGGCTTCCAGATTGGCGCGAATTTCCGCTGACACCGCTTTTTCGGACGCCAGAGGGTCGCCCGGCACCATATGCATGGCGGCGAACGTCGCGGTGGCGATGAACCAGACCGTAATCACCCCCTGAATGAGCCGCTTAGCGGTGTAACGCCACATGTCTCCGATACGAGCCTTTATTGTTATCTTTGTATGACGGCTCAGACGCCGTATCCATCAATCGGCTTCTGCGGCAATGGAGGCGAAGCGGTAGTCCGGATCGGCACCCACCACGCGTCGCACCAGGCCCTGGATCTGTCCGTGCACCACATAGGAGGTGCCGCGTTCGTAGTGGGGCAGAATGACGGCCTCTTCGTGAATGATCTCCTGCATGCGCGCAAACGCCGCCATGCGCTCCTGCTGATCGACGGAGTTCTGCGCGACAGCCACCAGAGCGTCGTATTCTTCATTCACCCACTGGCCGTGGTTGTTGAGGTTCCATGACGCAAACAGATCGCCGAACGTCAGCGGATCATCGTAATCCGGCCCCCAGCCGGCCATGACCACGTCGAACTCGGCGCGAGTCATCTTTTCCAGCCGCTGCTTGAAAATCTGCGCGTCGATCTTGATGTCGAGCCCCAGGGTCTCTTTGTACACAGACTGGAAATACTCGGCCTGGCTCTTTGAGATGGGCGTGTCGCCGATGAGCATGGTCAGGGGTGGAATTTCATCTACGCCCAGTTCC
>JAUIKX010000082.1 GCA_030430515.1 Gammaproteobacteria bacterium
CACCTCCTGGTTCTCACCGAGGCCGATCGTCACGTCGTTCGCAGGCGTGGACAGCTCGGCCCAACCTGCCTCATCCGCACGGAACTGCACTTCAAACCCCAGCATCTCCCTGAACCAGGCAATCGAGGCGTCGAGGTCGCGCACCGAAGACGCCAAAGTGATGTCTCCCTTAAACTTCGGCATGGGCTGCCCCCCTATGTAAATATATAATGGTACTAAAAGTATACTAGGCCTCGGGTACGGTCAATGACATCGCCATTCGAACTGTTTCAGCAGCGGTGGCACGTTAGAACCATGGCGCATCTTCACAGATTTCACGGCGCCCGGTTCGTGGCACTCAAACATGCACTCAACGTGCATGCGGATCCTCTCAGCCGCTGCCTCGAGCAGCTGCAGGCGCTTTCCCTCCTACAAAAAAATCCGGGCTACGGTCACCCCCTGCGGCCCGAGTACACACTCACGGAGCGAGGCGCGCGCATCGCTCCGCTGTGCAACGCTTTCGAATCCTGTGTTGCGCGCCTGGAGGCAGCTGATGCGGTCTACCGCAAGTGGAGCGTACCCGTGCTCGTGCAGCTGAATACACGGGCCATGGGTTTTTCGGAACTTCGCCAAACGCTGGCGCTCACACCCCGGGCGCTGAGCCAGGGGCTCGACAGGCTGGTTCGCGCAGAGCTTGTACTCGTAGAGACCGGTTACAAACCGACAGCCTTCGGGGCAGAGATCGCACACAGGGCCATCGAGGTCGGCGATGCCTGGTCTTCCAGCGAGAAGGCCAGTCACTAACAAACCATCAGAAAAACGCCGCGAGCTTTTCCGGATTGCGCATGACAAACACCTGGCGAATCAGGCCGTCCTGCGCCGTGATCTGCATGACAGAGTGCACGCGGCCGTTCTGCCGCACCACCTGCAGCACGCCGCCTCCAGCGCGCACTCTTTCTATCTCGATGCCGCCTTCCGCCAGCGCTTTCTTCACGAGGTGCATGGTTACCTGAGCGATGCGCGCGGGCTCCACAACCGGAATGCGCGCAGCACTTACCACACCACCACCATCGGTGTAGGCCACAGCCTGGGGATGCAGCAGGCTGACAAGCTGTGCAACGTCGTCTTCGGCAATCGCCAACAGCAGGCGGTCGATGAGGCTGCTCTGCTCTTCCACCGGCGTATGCACGGCGGGCTCAGCAGCCAGACGTTTCCGCGCACGACGCAGCCGCTGACGCGCGGCCTCTTCGGACACACCCAGCGTCTCACCGATATCGGCAAACGACAGGTCGAACCCTTCACGCAGCACGAACGCCACCCGCTCGGCCGGCGTCAACCGGTCGAGCATCGCCATGAATGCAAAGCTCAGGTTTTCCGCCAGCTCCGGGGTCGATGAGGCGTCGGGCACCGGCTCCGGCAGCCACGGGCCCTCGTAAGCACGACGCTCGATTTTCGCCCGCCGGAGGCGATCCACGGCAAGGTTGGCGACCACACGAAAGAGCCAGGCGTCCACATTGTCAGGTTCGGTGGCGCGGCTGTGCAGACGCAGGTAAGCGTCCTGAACGACGTCCTCCGCTTCTGCTCTCGTGCCAAGCATACGAAACGCCAGCGCTTCCAGCCTCGCCCTCATCTAAAGCTCCAGACCAAAGAGTTCAGCACCCAGCCGGGCAAAATCACTTTCGCGCACCGGGCCCACATCGAAAAAGGCGCCGCCTAACCCAGCGAGTGCAAGCACCGTCAGTATGCCAGCGACTCCGGTCACGGCGCGAAGTGCTGGCGTGGAGAGGGTAACCGACAGCCCAATTCGGCGCAGCGACAGCGCGGAGCCATTCAGACCGTGATACAGCCCGGCCATCGCCAGCAGAAAATAGTACGGGTAGAAGTAGTAGGGCACGTAGTCAATCGAGAAGGCCAGGCCCTCGAAGCGAGGATACACGCCGTAGAAAAACGACGGCCCGCGCACCGCCGCGACGTGACCCACGATGAACAGCAAGAGAAACACTGCCGAGTATCGGCGCCAGCGCGCGCGGCTGTTGAGCTGACGTTTCGGCTCCCCCACCCAGCGCATGATGCCGATGACCGCGTGCACCGCGCCGCTGGCAAGCAGCAGCACCTCGAGCGGCGGAAACTGATACACACCGCGCAGCATACTCTGCGTATCGTCAAAGAGCCCTGGGCCCAGAGCGGCAAGCCAAATGTTGAGCAGATGCGCGAGCACGAAGAGTGCGAATGCCAGTCCGGTGACTGCCTGAAGTGATTTCAACATGGGGATCAATCTCGATTGGAACTCACCCTATAGACGAGCCAGCCTTTCGAAACGTGACATTAGGTCATAAGTTATTCTTTCTGCCCTATATCGGGCATATTTGTCGAAATAATAACCAAACTACCTATCATTCCAGCATGAACGACGCTGTAGACCCCGATCTGATCGCTCACCTTCATCGCTCCACCGGACTGCCACCGAGCCAATGCCGGCGCCTGGCACTGGACGTTCTGGCGCAGCACATGGAGACGGTCGACGCTTTCGTCCGCCGCCGGCACACGGAACTCAAAGCACGCGAAGGCCTCAAGAACGAGCAGATCTACGTGCGGCTGGCGACCGAAGTCGGCCTGCGACCATTCGCTGCAGCACCCCTCACCGAGCGGCAGTTGCGCCGCATGATTTACGGATAGGAGAAAACCTCATGTGTGGAATCGTTGGATACACCGGCGCAAAGCCGGCCATGCCGATACTCATGGCGGGCCTCGGCCAGCTGGAGTACCGAGGCTACGACTCAGCAGGACTGGCACTTCAACGCAGAAAAGACATCGACATCATCAGAGCCTGCGGGCGGCTCAGCGAGCTGCGCGATGCGCTGCCAAAACGCAGCGCCGCAAACGCAGGTATAGGACACACCCGCTGGGCCACTCACGGCGAGCCCAGCGTCAACAACGCCCATCCGCACAGCGATGCGGCAGGGGAGCTGGCGCTGGTGCACAACGGCATCATAGAAAATGCATCAGAACTCAAGGCACACCTCGCCGGCCTGGGCGTGTCGTTTCATACAGACACGGACAGCGAGGTGCTTGCTGCGCTCATTCATCATGAATATCAGGCCGACCAGGACCTGCTTGCAGCCACCCGCCGCGCCCTGACGCGCACCGTCGGCACCTGGGGCATTGCCGTCATGCACAAGGACCACAAGGGCGAGATCGTCACCGCCCGCAACGGTAGCCCGGTCATCATCGGCGTTGGCGAGCACGAAATGTTCCTGGCCTCGGATGCTCAGGCGCTGGTGCCCTACACCCGCCAGGTGATCTATCTGGAAGACGGCGAGCTGGCCCGCATCACCGCCCGCTCTTATGAGGTGCAGGACCTGCACGCCACCCGCACCGAACGGCTGCCCGCTACCATCGATATCGAAGCCACCCTGGCCAGCACCGGAGAGCACGCGCACTTCACGCTGAAGGAGATCTACGAACAGCCCGATGCACTCAGACGGCTCATGAGCGGCCGTCTGGACGAGCGTTTCGCCACCGCACACTTCGGCGGGCTGAACCTCACCCCGAAAGAGCTGCTGGGCTTCAAGCGCATCAAACTCCTTGGTTGCGGCAGCGCACTGATCAGCGCCAGCATCGGCGCGGCGACCATCGAACGGCTGGCTCGCATCCCTGCCGATGCGGAATCCGCCGCAGAGTTCCGCTACCGAAACCCGATCATCGAAACCGACACGCTTTATTTCGCCGTGAGTCAGTCCGGCGAGACATTCGATTCTCTGGCGGCCGTACAGGAGATTCAGCGCAAAGGCGGCACGGTGCTCGGCGTCGTCAATGTCGTCGGCTCGAGCATCGCCCGACAGTGCGGTGCCGGCATGTACCTGCACGCAGGACCGGAGGTGGCCGTTGTGTCCACCAAAACCTTCGCAAGCACGCTTGCCGCTTTTACCCTCTTCGCCCTTTACCTTGCACGCATGCGCGATCTGGCCCCCGCGGAAGGCAGCCGGGTCATCGAAGCCCTGCAGGGACTCCCCGACCTCGTTCAGTCGCTTGTGGAGAAGCATGAAACCTACAAAGGCATCGCTGAAAAGTACGCCGACTTCGATCGCGCCTACTTCGTGGGGCGAGGCGAAGGCTACGGACTCGCTCAGGAAGGGGCGCTCAAACTGAAGGAAATCTCCTACATTCATGCCGAGGCCTACCCCGCCAGCGAGCTCAAGCACGGACCACTGGCGCTGATCGACCCGCAAACACCGACCTTTGCCGTTGTGCCGGACGACGATCTGCTGTCGAAAAACCGCTCGACGCTGGCGGAAATCAGAACCCGCAAGGGGCCGGTCATCGCCATCTGCCACGAAGGCACGCTCAGCGACGAAGCAGACGACATCATCGAGGTACCCCGCAGCCACCCGGCGACCGACCCCATCGCTTTGCTCATCCCGCTGCAGTTCATCGCCTACTATGCGGCGCTCGCCCGGGGTTGCGATGTAGACAAACCGAGAAATCTGGCCAAGAGCGTGACCGTGGAATAGCCATCAACCCCCTCCAGGTGCGGTACCATAGGCAGATCGCTCAAACCGGAAGAAACAAGCTGCCAGACAAAGAACACGGCCTGCTGCGTACCCTCGTTCACGCCACCTACTGGCTGGACGACGGCCTCCAGGCGCATATGAAAAAGCACACCGGATTATCGCTGCCACGCGCCCAGTCCATGGCAATGATCTATCTCACCGAAGGGGTCGACCGCCCCTCTGACCTTGCGCAGAAACTTCAGGTATCAAAACAGGCGGCACAGCAGATGATCAAGGGGCTGCAGGCCAAGGGCATTGTGGTGCTCAGGCCTGACCCGAACAACGGCCGGCAGAAGTTCGTCGAATTTACAGACACCGGCCGGGAACTCGGCCGCGTGGCACGGGAAGGGTTGTATGCCCTGGAGAAGGAACTCGCCCAGCGCATCGGGCCGCAGAACGTAAGCAATCTGCGCGCGGCCCTCAGCGCTGAATGGGGCGAGCCACCAGGTTAGGCAGTTTCCATACCGGTAACCGGCTGACCGTTGGCCTTGATGCCTTTTTCGTTGACCGGCAGATCGACGTTCGGCAGGCCCGGCTGCAGCGTTGCGCAGAACTCGAGCATTACACCGTCCGGGTCGAAGAAGTAGAACGACTGCAGCCAGGTTTTCTCGCTGGCTTCCTGCGCGGTACGCGCCTCCTCGCCGGTAACGACGTCATCATGATTGACCACCGGAGAGCAATCGACCCCCTTGGCGACGAGATCTTCCCGGTACTGGTGGATCCTGTCCTTATCGACATTGAACGCGACGTGATTCATGGAACCGTGTGCTGACGAAATGGTCGGCCCCTGACGACCAACGATGTTGCCCGCGGAAGCGACACCGGGCTGGGCCTCTGGCGCATCACGAAACCAGAAGAAAGCAAGCTCGCTGCCGTTACCCATATCGAAGAAAAAGTGCTGGCCGTAGCCCTCCAGATCGAAACCTTTGGTCAGCCGCATACCAAGCTTGTTGGTGTAAAAGTCCACGGTTTTCTCCATGTCCTTGCAGACCAGCGCCAGGTGGTGCACACCGTTGATTTCAAAATTGCTCATGGTTGTACCTCTCGAGGTTCAGAAGATGTATCAAGTCGTGCAAGACTGAGAATGCGACGCCTCGCGTTCCAGCCGAAAAAGGCGCCACACGCCAGCGCGACACCCATGGAAGTCAAAGAGAATGGCGCCTGGTTCGCGCCCCACATCAGCCGCAGCAGCTCGTACGCAGGATATACCGCGAAGACGATGACCGCGCCCAACGCCAGCGCTGTCATATTGATTTTGCGATCGCTTACTTCGAACGGCCGGGCTGCCCGGGCATCACCCGGCGGGATCAACGGATGTTCCATGATGCCTCCTCAGAATGGTTTGACCACGACCAGATAGATCACATAGGGAATGGTGAGCACGACGATCGGCGACGAGACGATGAGGAACCACCAGTGCGTGTGCATGGCCTCTTCGTACGCTTCGCCGGACTGCCCCGCGGCGCGGATCTTTTCCTTGTTGCCCCCGAAGTGGGCCAGGTAGTAGTCCATCACTTCGATGGGGATGAAGATCAGCACCACGATCACCAGCTTCATGGCAAACCAGCCGTGCACCGGCGACCAGCCGCCAGCGATCATGAGCAGCGGCCCGGTGATCAGCAGCATAGGAAATGCCACGTGCTCGAGCCTGGCGCCGTCGTCGAAACGCTCCATGGCCCAGTTGCGCAGGCGGATGCGATCGATGTCACCCGGGGACTTCATCCACTCCCGGAAGATCGGCACCAGATAGAACCGGTAGGCCACCGAGGTGCTCATGAACCACATGGCCATGAACACCAGGTGCACGAACTTGATCTGCGCGTAGTAGGGCGCCGTGTACTGCTGAATGACGTCGATCATGACGCCACATCATACGACGATACAGCAAATGGTCAACCTTCAGGACTTTCAATATTGTTGACTTTTTAACATCGCCACCGGCTTTGATGACAGGCGTTCGACGGCCTTCTTCCAGTACACTCTCTCTATCGATTGACGTTAGGAAACACAGATGCGCTGGGCAAGCTGGCTCATCGTAGTCCTGGTCTGCGCCGCCGTTGCAGGCGCGCTGGCCTACTACAAATACGACCAGATTCAGGATGCCATAGCTCGGGCTCAGGCCTACCCGGAGCCGCGTGAAGCGGTTGAGATCTTTATTGTACAGGGTACCGAACGGCAGCCAGAGGTGGCCGTCACTGGTGATCTCATTCCCGTTCAGTCTGCCGCTCTTCGCACGGAGTTGGCTGGCCGGGTGGCTTCCGTCAGTTTCGCGCCAGGCACCAGAGTGCAGGCCGGCCAGATGCTCCTTCAGCTCGATGTTGCCCAGGAAAAGGCACAACTGGCCGAGGCTCGGGCAACTGAAGACATCGCGCGCCTCGCACTGAATCGGGCGCAAAGGCTGGTAAAAAGCGGGGCAGGATCAGTAGAGGCACGAGACCGGGCGCGAGCTGAATTCGATGCCGCTACCGCTCGCAGCCAGGCGCTGGCCGCGGCGATCGCCAAAAAAACCGTAACAGCACCATTCGACGCCATCGCCGGACTGCATCGGCTGGAACGCGGCCAGTATCTTCAGGCAGGCGATGTTGTTACGGAACTCATTGGCACCGAGCCGCAGCTCTGGATCGATTTCGCCCTGCCTCAGGAATACTCGAACGTCACGGCAGGCACCACCGTCACCGTAAGCACCGATGCCGGTGAGTGGCCGGCCACGATCATCGCCCGTGACAGCGCCGTATCGACCGCATCCAGAAACCTGCGCCTCAGAGCGCGCATCGATAACCCGCCGGAAAGTATGCTTCCAGGTATGGCGGTGGTCGTGAGCGTGCCTGTTGGCAGACCTCAGATGGCAGCCCTAGTACCGGCCACCTCAGTGCGAAGAGACGCGCTGGGTGCCGCTGTTTATGTTCTCGAGACCCGGCAAGGAGGAGAGGTTCGAGCCAGAAAGCAGGGCGTACAGCTCGCGAAGGAGAGCGATCTTGCCGGACCTGGCGACTTTGTCGTCATCGAGAAGGGCCTAGAGCTCGGCCAGAAGATTGCCGCAAACGGCGCGTTCAAGCTCAGTGACGGCAGCCTCGTAAACCCGATCGACGCAGATTCAGATGTCTGACGCAAACAACGCCAGGATCGAACTCACCGAGTCGGCGAAACAACCCAGAATCACAGATATATTCGTCAAGCGGCCGGTGGTCGCACTGGTGATCTCGCTCACGCTGGTCATTCTCGGCATACGAACGGCCATCGACCTGCCGGTGCTTCAATATCCCCAGATCGAGAGCTCATCCCTGGTCATCACCACCCCCTACATCGGCGCTTCGGCCGAAACCGTTCAAGGCTTTGTCACAGAGCCCATCGAGCGCGCCGCCATGTCCATTCCTGGCATCGACTATGTCGACAGCCAGAGCACAGCGGGCATGAGCACGGTAACTGCATGGCTGAAGTTGAATGAAGACAGCACCGATGCTCTGGCCGAGATGAATACACGCCTTGGGCAGATCCGCTTCGAGCTGCCACAGGACGCAGAGGATCCATCCGTCATGGTGGAGCGCGCAGACCGGCCCATTGCCGGCTGGTATCTGGACATCGTCATCCGCCCGGACATGAACCGCGCGACTATAACCGACTACCTGACCCGGCAGGTCACGCCACTGCTGACTGCCATTCCGGGCATTCAACGCGTGGAGATGCTGGGTGGCCGTGAGCCCGCAATGCGGGTGTGGTTGAACTCCGAACGCATGGCCGCATTCGATGTCAGCACCCAGGACGTAGAGCGCGCCCTGCAACGCAACAACGTCATCGCCACCATCGGCTCGAGCGAAAACAGCGAACGCCGCATCGACCTGCTTGCAGATACGAGCCTCACGAATGCCGACGAGTTCAAACGCATCGTCGTCAAGCGCACGAAAGACGCGCTGATCCGACTTCAGGACGTTGCCAGAGTCAGCCTCGACTCGGTTGAACCCAGCAGCAGCGCGCGCATCAATCAGAAGCAGGTAATCTTCCTTGGCATGTATCCTCTTCCGGGTGCGAACGAGATAGACATCGCCGATCGCCTCTACGAAGTGCTGGACGAGATCAACCCGCGGCTGCCGGACGGTCTGCAGATCGATATCGGCCACGACGGCACCACCTACATGCGTAGCGCCCTGCGTGAGATCTTCATCACTCTGGCGGAGACCGTGCTGCTCGTGGCCATCGTGATCGTTCTTTTCATGGGCTCCCTGCGAACGGCGCTGGTTCCTCTGGTGACGATACCCATATCGCTGCTTGGCGCAGTCGCAACCATGGCGCTCATGGGGTTTTCATTCAACCTGCTTACAGTGCTGGCCATCGTGCTCTCGGTAGGGCTTGTCGTCGATGATGCAATCGTCGTGGTCGAGAATGTCGGACGTTACATCCGCGAGGGCATGGGACGCATGGAGGCAGCGCTCGCAAGCTCGCGCCAGCTGTTCTCACCAATCATTGCGATGACGCTGACGCTATCGGCTGTCTACGCCCCGATCGGCTTTCTCTCCGGCCTCACCGGAGTGCTCTTCAAAGAGTTCGCCTTCACACTGGCTGTGGCCGTGCTGATCTCCGGATTTCTCGCCCTTGTTCTGTCTCCCATCATGAGTGCGTATGTGGTGGGCAGCGAATCGAAAATGACCACAGCAGTCAACACGGCATTCAGCCGCGCCCAACGACTGTACGCAGGAATGCTGGAGCGATTGCTGATGCGCAACGGTCAGGTGCTCTTCTGCGCGCTGTTCATTACCCTGTTGAGCGTGCCGTTTTTCCTCTTCTCGCAGCGCGAACTCGCGCCGAGAGAAGACCAGGGCGAGATCCAGGTCGCGGTTACCGCGCCACCCGAAGCACCGATCGAATATACCGACCGCTACATGCAAGACGTGGTGGATGTCATGGAAGCCCTGCCGGGCAGCTCCATCATGTGGCAGATGCTCTACCTTACCGGCGGTGCCTACAGCGGCATGACCTTCGTGCCGTTCAGCGAACGACCGATGAGCGTTCACGAGATGCTGCCGATTGCCTTTAAGAACCTCTCTAAGATCACCGGAGTCACAGCCCACCCCATTCTACCCTCCGCCCTGCCGACAGCTGGTCGCTTCGATGTGGAGTTGGTCGTCATGTCCGGCGACCCGCAGGAGGTCATGCTCGAGCATGCGCAGAGGCTGGTGGAAGTCGCTATGCGTTCGGGGCTTTTCATGTTTGCAGATACTGACCTTCGTATCGATCTGCCCCAGGCACAGTTCATTCTCGATCGCGACCGCATCGCTGACCTGGGCATGGACCTGGCAGAAGTGAGCCGACAGCTTGGCACCTTCCTCTCGGGCAACTACGTCAACCGTTTCGACCTCAACGGCAAGGCTTACAGAGTCATTCCCATGGTTGAAGACGACGGCAGGCCGACTCCCGCGCAACTTCTGGATCTGAAAATTCGCACACCTGCCGGGGATCTCATGCCATTACGCGCAGTGGCACGCCTGGAGCAGAAAGTTGCACCCCGCGTACTCGGCAAGTTTCAACGCAATAACGCCTTCCGTATCTACGGTGGCGTTATCCCGGGGCGCACGAAAGAGCAGGCTCTATCGATGCTCGAAACCGCAGCAGTGGAACTCCTGCCAGCGGGCTACACCATCGATTATGCCGGCGAGTCCCGTCAGCTTCGCCAGGAAGGCAACACGCTGATCGGCGTGCTCGGCGTCTCCATGGCATTCGTGTTTCTCGCACTTGCCGTGCAGTTCAACAGCTTTCGCGACCCGCTGGTGGTGCTCATCGGCTCGGCACCTCTGGCCATATCCGGCGCCCTCCTGTTCACCTACTTCGGCTGGACGAGTATCAATATCTACTCTCAGGTCGGCTTCATTACGCTTGTCGGACTGATCGCCAAGAACGCCATACTGATTGTCGAGTTCGCCCGGCAGATGCAGTCACAGGGCGCCAGCAAGATTGCAGCGATCAAGAGTGCGGCAACGACCCGCCTGCGACCGGTGCTGATGACAACCGGCGCAACCGTCATGGGTCACTTCCCACTGGTGCTCGTCACCGGACCCGGCGCGGAAGCGCGCAACAGCATCGGCATCATCCTCGTTGCCGGCATGCTGATCGGCACCCTCTTTACGCTGTTCATCCTGCCGTCGGTGTACATGTGGCTGGCGGAGAACCACCAGATCAACGAGCCAGCGGACACCCGCAACGCGGACACCATCGCAGCCACCTGACAAGCGGTGCACCAGTATTTTGGTGCATGCGCCCCGCACTGGGGCTCAATTCGACTCGAAACACGCGAAATCGCCCTGAAAAAGCTGGCACGGCATTTGCTCTATCTATAGTAAGCGCCAACCGCGATTGGGTGGACCCCCAAAGCGGCTGGCACTCCAGCAACAACGGTTCGATTCGTTCCCCCGGCGAACTCTCTTCTCTCCCCTCCTCGCCGGGGGGACGACCTCCCCTCAGCCCTGCCTGCTCAGCAACCTGGACGTCAGCCCCCGGGTATCTCTCGCCAGCGTGTACAAAGCCGGCACCAGAAACAGAGTGACCAACGTTGAAGCAGCCAGCCCCCAACCGATGGCCAGCGAAATAATGGACACGATCGGGTCGTAACCACCAATGCCGTAAGCGGTCGGCAGCACACCGCCAAGCGTGGTCAGGGTTGTCACTACGATAGGACGCAGACGCTCGACCACGGCGTCGATAATGAGCGATTCAGATTCCGCCTCTGCGCCATGTTTTACACGCCGGTGGATCGCGTCAACCATGACGATGGATGCATTGACCACAACGCCTGCGAGGCCGACAGCGCCCATCATCGCGAACATCGACAGCGGTTTACCATGCACGAAGAACGTCAGAAAAACGCTCGCGACGGCAAAAGGAATGATCAGAAGCACGAAGAGCGCTTCCAGGAAAGAGCCCAGCATCAGCCAGATCACAATACCGATGCCGACCACCGCCAGCATCGCCGCGACGCCGATTGAGCCTGTAGTTTTCGCGGTTTCCGTGGCTTCGCCGCCATTGAACACCATCAGTTCCGGGGTGCTACTGAAACGGGGGAAAAGCTCCCGCTCCAGCTGCTGGCCGAAACTCATCGCGGTGAGGCCGCTGGAATCGGCAAAACTCGCTCTGATAGTGGCCGAACGGTAGCCATCGCGATGGTAAATGCGCGCGACGGACGGCTGCTCTATGGGCTCCACCACGTCCCGCAAACGCACCAGCTCACCGGAGTTTGAACGTATCTCGGTTTCCAGCAGCGCATCGAGGCTGCCCCGCGCTGCAGGGTCGAACTGCACACGAAGCTCTGTAGTGTCCTGCAGATCTCTGTGTTCAGTCGCTTCAATGCCATAGAACGCTGCCGCAAGGGTTCGTCCCACAGCTTCGGCATTCAGCCCTCGCAGCGCCAGCTTCTCGTAGTTCAGATTGAGGTCGACCTGCGGCGTACCCGGACGCTCATCCACCTCGATTTCCACCACTCCGGCCTGCTCGTGCAGATAATTTTCGATCTCGTACGCCACCGCTCGTCGGTTTTCATCGTCGTTGGACAGCACGTGAATCGTGACAGGAGAATCGGTGGGCGGCCCGAAGTACTCCGACTGAAAAACCAGGTGAACGCCTTCCGGCACCGAAAGCTCGCTGGGCAGGATTTCCATCCACTGGGCATTGGTATGCAGCCGATTCAGGCGTCGGAACTGCACGACGATGACGGCCTCATTGTCAGCATCGCCAAACTGCTTATCCAGTGTGCTGGTGTTCTGATGCCCAACGCGCGAGCTCACGAGGTCCAGATCAATTGCTGCCACTCTGGCAATCTGCCCTTCCAGTGCCGCGCTCACCGCGGATGTCTGCTCGAGAGAGGTGCCGGCTGGTGTCGTCACCTTGACGAACAGACGGTCGGCGTCATCCTGGGGGAACAATACG
>JAUIKX010000083.1 GCA_030430515.1 Gammaproteobacteria bacterium
ACCGGCAAGCTGCGCCAGGAGCAGCGCCCGGCCCTGACGCTGGATGTCTCCAGAGCGGAGCAGAATGACGATCGTGAGCGACATACCGAGCGCGTTCATACCATTGGTGAGGCTCAGCTGGGTCGCTGAACCGGCGAATACCTCCCGCACCAGAAGCGGCATGCTGACAATGAACGAGCCCATGAAAGCGATACCCATCGCGATGTTCTGAATACTCACGGCGCGCATCGCGGGCGACTGCAGCACCGTTCGCGCACCATCCACCACGCCTTTCAGCAGAGGTTGGGGGGAAGTGTGCGGCGCATCGAAAACCTTGAGCGGCCGCAGCGAAAGGGCTCCAGCAAAAAGAACGGCAGCCTGCACGCAGAGCACCACAACACCGCCGAATCGGTCAGACAGCCCTGCCACGGTGACGCCTGCAATCTGAAAAACGAACTGCGCCAGGGTCGCAAGCTACACCGTGTGCTGTATTCGCCCTCCGGCCACCTCGTTCAGCAGACCGTCCCGTGCAGGCATGACAATGGCCTGAATGCAGCCGACGATCACCGCGTAAATAATCATCACCGGATAGGTCAAAGCACCGTGGTGCAACACCCACGCAAGCGCGAGCGGCGGGAGGGCTGCGCAGCACTGCGCAACGAACGCAACGCGCGCCTGGCCGAAGCGATCGCCAAGGCTGCCCCCGAAAAGCAGGAGCAGCAGCCCCGGCAGCAGCAGCGCCATCTGCGCAAGGCCGACTTTTTCCGGCGTTTCGAACAGCACCATGGCAACCAGCCACGAGAACAGCACGGTCTGCAGCCCCATGGACATGTACCAGGTAGCCGTGGCGGTTAGATAGAGTTTCAAGGGTGGCACTGGGGTTACTTTCACTGCTCCGGGCACGAATTGTGCCTACACGACACGGTGTGGGGCAACGAGTAGCGCGCTCAGCCGCCGGGTACTGCCGACGCTTCTGAAATATCGGCTACGGCCTGCGCAAGCGAGCGAACCGTGAAAGGTTTGGGCAGAAACGCATATTCTCCTCGAGGCCACGGCAGATCGCCCAGAAGGTCTCTCGAGTAGCCTGAAACGAACAGCACCCGCAAACCGGGGCTGATCTCCCGGGCAGCTGCAAACAGTTCCGGACCGTTCATGCCCGGCATGACCACATCCGTGATCAGCAGCGTCGGCTGTAACTCCCTCACAAGAGCCAGAGCCTCATCTCCACAGGCGGCCATCTGCACGTCGATCCCCAGCAGCTCCAGCATCTGCTGCATGACGTCTCGAACGCCGGGCTCATCTTCCACCACCACCACTGGGCCCACAGGCAGGTTATGAGGAATCTCTGACTGCGGCGCCACGTCCGCATCAGCCACGCTGCTGACCGATAGCGGCAGCCGCACGGAGAAAACGCTGCCCCGCCCCGATTCCGAACTCATGGCGATTGCACCGCCGTGCTGCTCCACGATACCGAGAGACACTGCCAGCCCCAGACCGCTGCCTGCATCCCCCTTTGTGGTGAAGAACGGATCGAAAATCTTCTCCCGGTCGGCCTCCGTGACGCCCTCGCCCTCGTCCGCTACATCGATGACGGCCAGCTCCCCCTGGCGCCTGGTTTCAATGTGGATCGCACCGCCATCAGGCATCGCGTCGGACGCATTGATGACGAGGTTCGTCAGCACCTGCTCGATCTGAGATTCGTCGCAGTTGACCAGCAACGGACCAGCGTGGCTCGTGTAGATCTGCACCGACTCGGATATGCCGCTGCGCAGGAAGCGCGCAACCCGCTCAACCAGCGCCACCACATCCTGCTTCTCGAGAGTGAGTTTCTGCTGCCGGCCGAATGCCAGAAGCTGACGGGTGAGGTGGCTGGCCCGCTCTCCTGCTTCGCCGATTGTTTCCAAGAGGACTCTGTCATCAGACGACAACGATTTGCTGCCGAGCAGCGTGTCCACCGTGCCGCGGACGACGGTAAGCACGTTGTTGAAGTCATGCGCCACGCCACTCGCAAGGCGCCCCAGAGATTCCAGTTTCTGCGCCTGCAGAAGCTGCCTCTCCGCCGCGGCTTTCTGCGCCTGGAGCAGCACGAGCGCGACAAAATCTGCCAGAGTTGCAACAAAAGTGGCTTCCTCTGCCTGCCACCGTCGCGCCGTGACGGTGTGTTCGACACAGACTACGCCCACGATCTGCCCCGCCACGCGCACCGGCGCATCGAGCATTGCGGTGACCTGATTGGGTTGTAGGTAAGCCTCCGCAAGTTCGGAGGTGCGCCCGTCTTCCACCGCCTCGTTGGCCACCAGAACCCGCTCCTGATTGAGCGCCTCCCGATACGCCGTCAGAGGCGCAAGATTCAGCGGCGGGAGCAGAGAATGCTGACCGGATTGAAGGTCGAAGTGCTCGCGGCAGATGAGCGTGTCGGTCGGCCGCTCGATGGTCCAAATGTTCACCCGGCCGGCGCGCAGCGCTTTTGCGGCCTGCTCCGCGATGAGCGGGAACACCAGCTCCATCTCACCGCTACCCAGCTCCTGGCGTCGTGCCAGATCGGCCGTTACTTCGCTGAGCAGCTGCGCGCCGCGTCTGCTGCTACGCTCGATAAACGCACCCAGGTGCGGCGCAAAGCAATCGGCAAGCGCCAGCAGCAACTGTTGCTGGCGCTCTGTCAGGCCGTCACGATCCGGGTGCTCGCAATCAAGAATGCCGATGACCTCCTCAGCGTAGATCACCGGCACGGCCATCTCGCTGCGACCACCCGTCACATCGTAAACGTAGCTGGGATCTTTGGATGTGTCGGCGACGTAGCGCGGCTTCGCTGCCGCCGCAACGTGACCCACGACACCCTGACCGATGGTCAGCGCGATACGGTTGGCAACCCGATTGCCGGACAGGCGCTTCGGCCCGGTCGCCGACATCTGGGTGAGCACGTTGCCGTGGCGGACGTAGAGCACGCAATCAGGGAAACCGAACTCGGCTATGGGATCCTGAACACTCCAGCAGAGCGCTTCGATATCTGTCGCGCGCTCGAACGCTGACCTGGCGGCCTCGAGTATCGTGCTGTCCTCCTGACTGATCACCGCCACAGCCTCCCCGCCAGTGGTGCGCCCAGACAGTATACCGCCGTATCAGCGCATCAGCGAAAAGTCAGGCAACGCTGCGTTGATGGAGGCTCCGGGAAATGTCGCTCGCCGCCATTTCGAGTACCTGACGGGTACCGTCGATACGCCGAACGAGCATCCTGTCGCGCTCACCGGCTTCGTCGATCACCAGGTAGGGAACGTTGTTTTTCCGGAAAATTTTGCCCATGAGGGTCATTGATCCTTGGCGCATGATTTTCTTACTTCCTCGCTTTGAGGCTCTAATCATCTCCCGAAAAAAGCGCTTGAATGACCGAAGGAAGTTATGCAGATGTAAGCAGAATATGAGTCAGCTCACCTGTTCTGTGAGCAGGGTTTCCGCCTCACGAACCAGGTCATCAGCGCCAAATGGCTTCGGCAGAAAGCGGGCATTCTCCTGCACGACTTCACGCCAGTCGTGCACCACGTTGTCTGCATACCCTGACATGAAGAGTATCGACAGGTTCGGGTAACGTTCACGGGCTGCCCTGGCGAGCTCCGTGCCCCGCATACCCGCCATGACGATATCGGTAATCAGCAGATCTGGAACCTGATGGTCCAGCACTTCGAGCGCCGAATCGCCGCTTTCCGAGCTGGTGACGGTGTAGCCGCGGTCGTGCAGCACGCGCTCGGCCCAATGCCGTATGTCGTGGTTATCCTCGACCAGCAGAACGCTCTGCGCCGCTGGTTCACCAGCGACATCCAGACTACCGGTGTCAGCATCCCCGAACGTTGCCCCATCATCCCGGGCCAGCGGCAGCCAGACCGATACGATGGTGCCCACACCGGCCTGACTTTCAATATCGATGGCACCACGCTGCTGATGGACGATGCCGTACACGCTGGCAAGGCCAAGGCCGGTACCCTGACCCACCTCTTTGGTGCTGTAGAAGGGATCGAATACCCTCTCGCGAACCGCCTGAGACATGCCTTTACCGCTGTCGCTCACCCGAACCAGCACATAACCGTCAGCGCCCTGGGCGCCGTACTTCGCCACCCGGCCGGGATCGGTTTCAAGGCCCACCGACAGCGAAATACGGCCACCCCGCGGCATCGCTTCCCGGGCATTGGTCATGAGGTTCAGCAACACCTGATTGAGCTGGGTCTCACCGATCTGAGCAAACAGCGGATCATCCGGCAGTTCGAGCTCGAGATCGCACTCCTCGCCCAGCATGCTCACGAACATGGAACGCCACTTCTCCACCGAGGCGACGACATCCACCGCAGAGGTCGAGAGCGGCGCGATGCGACCGAAACGCATCAGGCTCGCTGTCAGCTCGGTGGCTTTGTCGACCGCCGTGATGACGTGGCGGCGCTCGTCGCTTTCCGGCATCAGTTCCGTAAAGCCACGAATCACGGTCAGCAGGTTGTTGAAGTCATGAGCCACTCCCGCCGCCAGCAGGCCAACGCCTTCCAGCCGCTGTGCCCGTTCCCAAGCCTCCTGGTGCCGGCGTTCGCTATCGATGTCGCGAGCGGCAAACACCCACGGGAAGTCATCGGGCAATCCACCCTCCTCCCCGCGCAGCGGCACACCGAAACCTTCCACCCAGAACCAGGAGCCATCGGCGTGACGTAGACGCACCTCAGCCCGGATACCGTGAGAACCGTTGGCCTCGAACTGCGCCATGGCGTTCGGCAGGTCGTCAGGATGGACAATGTCCTGCAGACGTTTGCTGCATAGACTCTCCACCGTTTCCCCCAGCAACTCCGCTAACTCTTCGCTGGCACTGACGATACCGTTGCTGTCGGTCTGTACGTGCATCGGAAATGACGTATCGATGAATTCGCGCATGGCCTGCTCGCGCATACGGAGCAGTTGCGCCGCTTCGTCCGCACGCTCCGAAGCGCCCGCCCTGTTGGATTCAATGGCGATGGATGCAATACCGACGATCAGCGTGAGGCAGGCGGAAATAATGCAGAGCATGTAGGTGGTATCGCCCATCCTCAGCCCGAAGGGCATGAGCACCGCGGCCCAGACTGCACCCAGAATCGTCCAGAAAAGACCTGCCCTTACCCCGATGAGCGCCGAAGCGGCAATCGGCAGCACGACAGCACCCACCACGGAGTAGCTCACCTCGTGGCCGTAATCCCAGCTGATGCCAACCAGCACGCTGAGCATGAACAGTTGAGCGATCCAACGGTTGGCACCGGTGATATAGAGAAGGCCGTAAAGCCCGAAGAACACCAGTGCAACGGAAAATATCCTCAAGCCGGCTTCCGGGTAGCCCTCGAAGGAGATCACCGAGCCAAAGAGCAGGATGTTGGCCTGTGCGATAGCGATGGCCAGAACGAGCAGGCGCGCACGCCTCAGCCGCTCGAACTCAGCGCGTCGCAAGCTTCGAGGCAACAGGAAATCGAAATGTGAAACCGCCAGGTTCATCCGGCCCGCTTCCAGTGCAATGGACCTGCGCCTAGTCTGCGATACTTTTCGCCCGGCGTCATGCATTCGTCGCCTGATCGCCAGGTGACGAAAAAAATGTACCAGGAATTGCGGATAGTGGTTGACCACTACCTGCGAGGTCCATAAAATTCGCGCCTTCCTGAAAGCACGTCCCCTTCGTCTAGAGGCCTAGGACACCGGGTTTTCATCCCGGCAACAGGGGTTCGACTCCCCTAGGGGACGCCATTTCAGGCTCCGCCCTTTTCCTGCGCTAACCCCCATTACACTTTTCACCCGCTCTTGCGCTTATCCCCGGCATGCCCGAGCAAATGAGACAACCGTCACTGGTTCACATTTCTCTCAACTTCCGGGAACTTCTCAAACATCCCTGAGACATCGTCCTACACGTCGCCCCCCGCGCCGCTGCTAGCCTGTGTCCACTGAAATACCGATGTAACCTGGATAGGGATCTCATGAACAAACTTGCTCCATATCTCATGGCCGTGCTGGTTCTCGCAGGCTGTGAGGGCGATGACGGAAACAACGGCCTGCAGAGCCTCGTATCGCAAAGCGAAGTACCGGTCTTGAGCGCTGCGTGCCCGTTCGGCGGCACCCAGATCGACTCCGGCATCGATGCCGATGGTGATGGCACGCTGTCGGCTGGTGAAATCAGCAGCAGCGACACCGTCTGCAACGGCAGTGATGCACCGGCACTGGATGTGTCGCTGCGAGCCCTGACCACAGACGCCGGCGTAACAGGTGACCCGACGGTCGGCCGAACCCTGCCGAGCATCAACGACCCCATCGCGCAACTGGGCATGCAGCTCTTTTTCAGCAAAGGCCTGGGGGGCGATCAGGACTCCGCCTGCGTAACCTGCCACCATCCGTTTCTGGGGGGTGGTGACGACCTGTCACTTCCTATCGGCGTCGCTGCAGACATCCAGGATCTGCTCGGCCCGGGACGAGCGCATTCAGCTGCCGGTGTAGATTTCGATGGGGGTCCCACCGTGCCGCGAAATGCGCCGACAACCTACAACATCGCCCTCTGGGATCAGGTGCTGTTCCATGATGGCCGGCTGGAGAGCCTGACCAAGATTGCCGGAACGAATGGTTCCGACGGACAGATCCGCACCCCCGATTCAGCGTTCGGCGTGGCGGACACCGCCGACATTCCCAACCTGGCAGCAGGCCAGGCACGTTTCCCGGTGACCTCTCCGGAAGAAATGCGTGGGTTCGTCTTCGAAGCCGGCAACGACAACAACGCGGTACGAACTCACCTCGCACAAAGGCTTCAGGGCACGACGCCGACCGTCGAACTGGCCACCAACCAGTGGATCGACGAATTCCGCACTGCCTTCGAAGACCCCGCAGGCACCCCAGAAGCGCTGATCACCCCGGAGAATATCGCGTTCGCCATCGGTGAGTACGAACGCTCCCAGGTCTTCGTCGAAACGCCCTTCAAAGCGTACCTGGAAGGCGACGACACCGCCATCAGCGGCGACGCCAAGCTGGGCGCCATGCTGTTTTTCGGTGATGCTGGCTGCGCCGGCTGCCACAGCGGTGATTTCTTTACCGACGAAGGCTTCCACGTGGTGGCGATGCCGCAGATCGGTCGCGGTAAAGGCGACGACAATGGCGTGAACGGCGATGACGACTTCGGCCGTTTCCGGGAAACCGGCCTCGATGCCGATCGCTACGCTTTCCGCACCCCTTCGCTGATCAACGTAGCGGAAACCGGTCCGTGGGGTCATGCTGGCGGCTACACCGACCTGGCCAGCGTAGTGCGACATCACGCCAACCCGCGCAGCGCTATCGACAACTACGACTTCACTCAGCTGGATCAAGGCGTGCAGGCCGACAACATGACGGTCAACACAGGCTTCGCGCTGGATCAGCTTGACGCGCTCCGCGCCTCCGGCGACTCCCAGCTGCCGGAAATCACGCTGAGCGAAACAGATGTCAGCCGCATCGTCGCGTTCCTTGAAAGCCTGACGGATCCCTGCCTGGAAGATGCCCAGTGCATCGGCCAGTGGATTCCCGGCACGGCCGACCCGAACCCGGACGCTTTGCGGGTCAACGCCGTGGACCGCCTCGGCAACAACCTGCAACCGTAGGATAGCGGTCAGATGTGGCAGCCGGATGGTGAAGCACCGGCTGCCACCGCTTTACGTCAATGGACTACGTAATCAACCCGAGAAACAGCTGGACTGCGCTTGAAACCGCGGCCGCGTCCGCAGCGACGCCGGAGCAGGCTGCGCTGATCAGCTCCGTGGTAACACTTCTCAAAGCAGAGATCAGCGGCGATATCGACGCGCTCATGGCGACGCTGGCTGACGAGCCGGTGGTCAATATGTGGCACCCTGCCGGACCGGCCAGGTTGGAAGGCTACGGTACGATCCGCGAGCTCTACACCACGATGTTTGCCAGCGGTGCCGAGCAGTTCGAATTCGTCGTCGAGAAAATCATCGTGGGCGAGAGCAACCTGGTGACGGAAGGTCGCTTCAAGCAGGTCTACAACACCCGCATGCTCGAAGACCTCGGCATGGGCCACATTACCGGCGACGAGGACTCCGGAGACGGGCTGTGGATGTCGAACGCTCAGATCGTCGTTGTGTGGCCCGTAGCCGACAACGGCAAGCTGATCGGTCAGGACATTTACTTCGGCGAGGATCCCATGTCGACCCTGGAGCCCATTGACCGAAAACAGTTACCGCCTGACTTCCGCACGACCGTCTAGCTATGGAAGTCGGTGCGCGAGGTGTGGGAACCTTGCGCATCGCAATCAGAGTCCGAACGATGACCACACTCCTGCACATCAGCGCATCTCCACGAGGCGCGTCTTCTTCGTCCAATCAGGCTGCAGAGATTTTCCTCGGCGCACTACCCGACGGCGTGAAGGTATCCACGCTGGATCTCTCAATCGCCGACCTGCCGCCGGTCACCGAGGAAATCACCCAGGGAAAAGTAAAGGCGTTCATGGGCGCAGAGCTTACCGATGAGGAAGCCCGGCAGTGGCAGGCGGTGGTTGATCTGGTAGACGCCTTCAAAGCTGCCGATCACTACCTGTTCGGCGTGCCGATGTGGAACTTCACCGTGCCTTACACGCTGAAGCACTACATCGATCTGATCACGCAACCCGGGCTGACTTTCGGCCGCGACGACAACGGGCCGGTGGGCCTGGTATCCGGCAGCGCCACGTTCATCTATTCACGCGGTGGCAACTACTCCCCGGCTGAAGACGGCACACCCGACCCGTTTGATTTCCAATCAACGTATCTCCAGGCCTGGTCGAAGATGGTGGGGCTTTCGCCGGTGAACGAAGTGCTGGTGCAGAAAACCATGATGGAGCCCGATGCCGCGCTCGAAGGTGCCCGCGAACAGCTCACCGCTCTGGCCACAGCCTTGAGCTGAACTAAAACAGCCTTGAGCTCAATGAAAACAGCCTTGAGCTCAACAAAAACAGCTCTGGACTGAGCGCAGATCAGATATCGTCGAACTTGCCGTGCCGGCCCTTCCCCGCTGCGAAGCGGCTGGCGCCGGCACGGGTCTCGCCTGAGCGGATGACGTCGAGACCCAACATCGTTTCGTTGCGAATGGCATCACCGAGCGCCATGCCCCACTGCTCGTAGGACGAAAGCCTGTCGTTGCGCATGCACAGCTGCGGAAATTCGCATAGTTGATGCGCCAGAAGCTTTGCCCCTGCAAGCGCGCCACCCGGCTCGGTCAGACGGTTGGCGAGCCCCAGACGCTGCGCTTCGTCACCGCTGACGCCACGGCCTGTGAGAATCAGGTCGAGTGCATGGCTGTGCCCGAGTAACCTCGACAGACGCACCGTGCCACCATCGACCAGGGGCACACCCCAACGGCGGCAATACACACCAAATACCGCGTCTTCGGCCGCCACCCGGAGATCGCACCAGGCCGCCAGCTCCAGACCGCCGGCAACGGCGTGGCCTTCAACCGCGGCGATCACCGGCTTCGACAGCAGCATGCGCGTGGGCCCCATCGGCCCATTACCGTCCGGGCGCACGCGATTGCCGTCACCCCTGGCAACCGCCTTCAGATCCGCACCGGCGCAGAAGGTGCTGTTGGCTCCGGTGAGTATCGCGACGCGGAGATCATCATCTGCATCGAACGCTTCGAAAGCCTCTGCGAGCAACTGCGCAGTCGGCCCATCGACCGCATTACGCACCTCCGGCCGGTTGATCGTGATGATCTGCACATGGTTTTCCGCTTCGATCTGAATGCTCATCAGAACCGTTCTCCCGTGTAGCTGTGCACCTTTTCCGTCACATTATGAGCCGTGCCATGAACGCTCTGTGCCCAGATCTCACCATCGGCTTCGAACACAGCAACGCCATCGAGATAAGCCACCGAATGTTCCTCCGGCACCTCGCCGAGCAGTTCATGCTTCACCATCATCAAGGTAATGTCATGGCTGACACACAGATCCACATGTCGTGGCGCCTTTGCGGTGCGCAAACGGTGGACCGCAGCGCTTGCAAGCATGGGCGCCGCAAGCGCAGACGGAATCATGGCATCGGCCGGCAGCTCGCCATCCACCCAGGCGCGAACGTAAGGCGCAAGACCACCGGCAATCTGCATGCCTTTCCACATCTTGATCTGGTCGAGGGCATAGAACACCCCCAGGCTCTCCACCGGACGCACCGGCGTGGCGTCACCACCTTCAGATTGGTGCGCATCGATGGCGAGAGTCGCCGTTTCCACGCAGCGCTCAGGCGGGCTCGCGTAGCCGCGGACGTGCAGCGTTTTATCCAGCGCCAGCCCGAACCGGGTGCTGTATTGCCGCCCTGCCTCGGTGAGCGGATTCAGAAGGTCGTGCTTATCCCGGGCGTACTCCCGCGCGGAATGGCGCGTCAGCAGGCTGACCCGCTCGACACCGCTGTCGAGCAGGCTGTGCAGTAGGTCGAGGGTTGCAGCGCCGTACTGCGGCTGATCAGTCATACCGTTTCGCCTGTCGGTAAATGCTTGGTATTCTATCTCAGTCTACATTGGGGCCAACCATGGGAGGGGCGCACATGTCCAAGGCAAAACTCATCGAACTGGCACTGAAGGATCTGCAGCACGGCCGCAACGGCACGATGGATCTGGCCGACGACGTCTACAAGGTACCCGTCGAGAAGTACTACGACCCTGAGCGGTTCGCGGCCGAGAAGGAGAAGATCTTCCGCCGCCTCCCTCTATTGTTGGGCGCTTCCGCGGAATTACCCGAAGTCGGCAGCTACAAAGCGCTCGATGCCGCCGGCGTACAGGTGCTGCTCACCCGCAACAGAAACCACGAAATCAAAGCCTTCGTGAACATGTGCACCCATCGCGGGGCACGCCTGGTCGACAACGGCAGCGGCACCGCCCACAAGTTCACCTGTCCCTACCACGCCTGGACCTTCAGCCCAGACGGTGATCTGGTGGCGATCTACACAGCCGATGATTTCGGCGATATCGACAAAAGCTGCTACGGGCTGACCGAACTGCCCGTTCTGGAGCGCGCCGGCCTGATCTGGGGCACCCTGAACCCGCAGTCGACGCTCGATATCGAGCAGTTCCTTTCCGGCTACGACGCCATGCTCGACCAGTTCGGCTTCGCCGACTGGCATCACTACAAAACCCAGGTGCTGGAAGGTCCCAACTGGAAAATCGCTTACGACGGCTATCTGGACTACTACCATCTGCCGATTCTGCACGGACGCTCCTTCGGCACCGACATGCACAATCAGGCCAATTTCTACAGCTGGGGTCCGCACACACACCTCGGCCGGCCAGGCACCCATATGGAAGAGTGGGAAGGTAAGGCGGAAGAAGACTGGCCTACCGATCAGCTGCTGATGGGGGTGTGGACCATCTTCCCCCATGTATCCATCGCCAGTTTCGACGGCGGCGGCCGATCGGTCATGATCTCGCAGCTGTTTCCCGGCGAGACCCCTGAGACATCAAGAACCAACCAGATCTTTCTGATGGAGAAGCTACCGGAAACCGACGAGGACAAACAGGCTGCAGAGCAGCAGTTCGACTTCCTCAAATTCGTCGTCGCAGAGGAAGACTACGCCACGGGCCTCGCCCTGCAGAAGAATCTACCGGTTGGCGCAAGAGACCATATTCTGTTCGGCCGCAACGAAGCAGGTGGCCAGCGTTTTCACCGCTGGGTAGACGCCATTATTGCGGCCGACGATGACGCACTACCGGGCTTGTTCCAGGAAAACTGACTCTCGGAACCGTCAACAGACAGCGACCCTTCAGTCTCCCCTGCGAAGTTTGTGCAGTTCGTATCCAGCGGGTGCTTTCTCCACCAGCTTCGGTTCGGGAGACTTTTCGCGGGCTTGAGTCTGTTCTGCCGCATTCAGGTCGTCCGCTTCGGGATAGGCTTCGTACGACGGATACTCATCATCGAAGTCATAGGTTTCCGGCAGGGTTGACCCAGCCGAGCCACCATCACTGTCGTGGAAAACCCAGGCACCGCTGAATCCGTCGAGATCCGCCTGAGCCGCGACCTGCTCCGCTCGATTACGATCAGCGTAGGGTCCAAGCAGTACTCTGTAACGGTAGCCCACACTCGTATCCATACCCCGCAGCGCCACGGGCTCAGAGGTGCGTTCAGCCGTCTCCACCCGGTTCGTCTGCGCCGATTCCTCTGAAATAAAGCTGGCGACAGCCACCCAGAACGTTTCTTCAGCACTGACAGAACCGGCAATCTGCACACACAGCGCGAAAACGAGCGTTCTGCCAAACAGTGTCATTTTCAATGGATGCCCCGTCAGGTTTGTGTGGTGAACATGATCATAATGCCCGCGGCCACCGCAGAGCCAATCACTCCGGCAACATTGGGGCCCATGGCGTGCATCAGCAGGAAGTTGGTGGGGTCCGCCTTCATGCCGACATCATGGGAGACCCGGGCGGCCATGGGCACGGCGGACACGCCCGCTGAACCGATGAGCGGGTTGATC
>JAUIKX010000084.1 GCA_030430515.1 Gammaproteobacteria bacterium
CCAGCGCTGACCGGTTTCTGCTGCAGGGCACGCCTCCGCCGGAGCCCCCCGACGCTCCCGATGCGGTAAACCCTGAGGTTGAACCCGCGGACAGGCTGGCGGCTTGAGAGCCTGCGAGAAGCCCCGACCCGGATCACCATCCGGTCGGGGCGGCTTTCAACGCGAGCGGCGGTAAGAACGGACGTGGTAGCATTCCCGGCCTTCGATTCCGGGAGAGAGAGAGAGAAGACCTTGTCGCAACAGGACACCAACCCGCCGGGGCTGTTCAGCCCGGCCACGCGCACCTATGCACTCAGCGTGCTGGTGGTGGTTTACACGTTCAACTTCATCGACCGGCAGATCCTGTCGATCCTGATTGAGCCCATCAAGCTGGAACTGGGGCTGAGCGACACACAGATGGGCATGCTCACCGGCTTCGCTTTCGCGCTCTTCTACGCAACCCTGGGTATCCCCATCGCGCGACTTGCCGACCGGGGCAACCGTCGCAACCTCATCAGCGCGGCGCTGGCCATCTGGAGCGCCATGACTGCCATGTCAGGTCTGGTACAGAACTTCTGGCATCTGCTGATCGCACGCATCGGTGTCGGAGTGGGCGAGGCAGGCTGCAGCCCACCGGCACATTCCATGATCGCCGATTACTACCCTGCAGATCGCCGCGCCACGGCGTTGGGCATCTACTCGCTGGGTATTCCGGTGGGTATCCTGTTCGGCTTTCTGGCCGGTGGCTGGATCAATCAGTTCTTCGGCTGGCGCATGGCGTTCTTCGTCGTCGGTATTCCCGGCCTGCTGCTGGCGCTTCTGGTCCGCTTCACCGTACGCGAACCCGCGCGTGGCATGGCAGAAGGCCGCTCAATCGAGGGCGATCAGCCCGGCGTGATGGAAACGTTCCGTTACCTCTGGAAAAAGCGGGCGTTCAGACATCTGGCGTTGGGTGGCGGCCTGACAGCGTTCGTCGGCTACGGTATGGTGACCTGGTCCCCGTCTTTCCTGGTGCGCTCGCACGGCATGGAAACCGGCGAGATCGGCACCTGGCTCGGGCTCATTCTGGGCATCCCAGGCGGTATCGGTATCGCGCTTGGCGGCTACCTGGCTGATCGCTACGGCGCCAGGGACACCCGCTGGTACCTGTGGATCGTATCGGTGGCACTGTTGCTCACCATCCCCTTTGCGGCAGGCATCTATCTGTGGCCCACGGCCTACGGCGCATTGTGGTTCATGGTGCTGCCGGTGGCGCTCGGCAACTTCTATCAGGCGACAACATTTTCACAGACGCAGGGACTCGTGGGGCTCAACATGCGCAGCGTGGCCGCCGCGGTACTTCTGTTCATCCTGAACATCATCGGGCTGGGCGCCGGACCACAAGCGGTCGGCATCGTCAGCGATCTTCTCAAAGACAGTTTCGGCGACGACAGCCTGCGCTACTCGCTGCTGATCTTCTCGACGTTCAACCTCTGGGCGGCAGCGCACTACTACCTCGCAGGCAAGCACCTGGAGGCGGAGCTCGAGCACTGAAGGACACTCTTACATCCCTGAGCCCTACCCTGCTACAGATGGAAAGCCATAGCGTCGACGATCTGCTGCAGGATGCCCAGGTCGTCAGCGGCGCAACGGGTGATTTCATTTTTCACGCAGGCGACGAGTGCGGTTCTTTTCTGATACTCCTCGAGGGGTCGGTCAGAGTGCAGCTGACGGCGCTCAGCGGGCGGGAGTTTACCCTGTACCGAATAGAACCCGGCGGCACATGCGTTCTCACCACGTCATGCATGTTCAGCCATCAGCAGTTCCCTGCGGGAGCAGTCGCTGAAACGCCGATCAAGGAGCTGGCGGTTGAGCTCGGCACCGCGCGTGAAGTCATTTCACGGCACCTGAAACGGTTCGAAGAGCAGGGCTGGATCGGACTCGTGCCTCTTGTCACCGGGTTCGCCGGCACCTGCCCCGTCTACTCACTGCTCGGGATCAGAACCTGCCAAATCGATTCCTAGCCACCCATCAGGGCCGGTTCCATACCGGCCCGCTGAGACGTGGTAGCCCAGGGGGAGGCAGACTAAACTGCACCCTCTGCACCAATCCCTGAGGCCATGGACCCCGCTGGCGCGTTTGCTATCTCCCTGACTACGTTTGTCATGATCGGTCTGGCCGAAATCGGCGATAAGAGCCAGATCGTCTGCATGACCCTGGCTTCAAGGCACAGACATTGGCCGGTGTTGCTGGGGGCCTCCAGCGCATTCGTACTGCTGAACACGCTGGCTGTAACCTTCGGTGCAGGCGTGATGGCACAGATCCCTGACCATCTGACTGCTGCCGTGCTGTGCGTTCTGTTCGGCATACTGGGTATCCATTCTCTGGTATCGAGCACGTCTGCAGACGAACCAGAGGTGCAGGAGCAGCCAGGGCGGAACCTTTTTTTCACCACCCTCTCGCTGATCTTTTTAGCTGAGTTCGGCGACAAAACGCAGATCGCGGTGGCGGGGCTTGCCGGCAACATGGCGCCGATCCCGGTCTGGGTCGGCGCTACTGCTGCGCTCGTGCTGGTCTCGGCAGGTGGTGTGTGGGTCGGGCGGGCGCTACTGCAACGCATGCCCACCCACTGGTTGCACCGAATTGCAGGCATCATCTTCCTGATGTTTGCGATGCTCGCCGGCTGGCAGGCGCTGACCCTATCCCTCTGAGCGGGTAATGCCCTGCAGGTCCCCTGCCGCCCAGACCTTCTCAAGAAATGAGCCTTCGTAGGCTTCCTCCGGAAATTCACGAACGAGCCCGTCGAGACGAACGGCGTCGTCGCCTACAAGAATCCGCCACCGCCCCTCGCGAACCGCATCGAGAATGATGGTGGCTGCCTGAGCGGCAGACGTCGGTGCTTTGTCCCGGAAATCCAGGGCCCGCTGATGCAGCATCTCGCGGATGTGATCATCGGTCTCGTTGCCCACCGGCAAGCCCCTGGCGACCATCTGCTCCCGGGCGGATGCCACCTCTTCAGCGGTCATCTCCAACGCCGAGTTGCGACCGAGCACGGATGCACTGTTGAGTGCGATCGACGTACCGATGTGTCCCGGCATCACGACATGCGCCTGCACGTGAGGCGCATTGAGACGCAGGTCTGTGATCAACGCTTCGGTAAAACCCTTGACCGCGAACTTGGCTGCCGCATAGGCCGTGTGAGAGATCCCCGGCCCCAGAGTCGCCCAGAATCCGTTGACGGAACTGGTGTTCACTACGTGTCCTTTCTCGCTCGCGGCGAGCAACGGCATGAACGCTCTGCAGCCGAAGTACACGCCGTACCAGCACACAGCGAAGGTGCGCTCCCACTCTTCCCTCGAACCGGTGACAAACTCACCACCGCCACCAATACCGGCGTTGTTGAAAAGCAGGTTGATGTGATCCGTCTGGTGCTGTTCGACCACCGCATCGCGGAATGCATTCACCTGCTCCTCGCTGGATACATCGCAGACATGGCTCGTAACGCGCACGCCTGAATCAGCACAAAGTGCTGCGGTTTCCGCCATGTTCGCCTCGGAAACATCACACATCGCTACATGGCAACCTTCTGCAGCAAGCTGCTGAACGAGTTCACGGCCCATGCCAGTGCCGCCGCCTGTGACGACGGCAATCATGTCTTTGAAACGGGTCATTGTTGAGTCTCCTGCGGTACCGCTCAAACCGGTGAGCCTTTGTCGAAGTTCGGCAGACGCTTCTCCTGTAGCGCGGCCACACCTTCACGCCCTTCTGCGCTGGCGAAGCCCAGAAACTCGAGCGCCGTAGACGCATCGAAGCTCGGTCCGGCCATGCGCAGCCAGTTGTTGAGCGCAAACTTGGTCCAGCGTATGGCGTTCGGCGCTCCCGCGGCCAGCTTCTGCGCCACCTCCATGGCGGTGTCCTGCAGGTCTTCGTCGGCCACGCACATGGAGACGAGGCCGATACGCTCCGCCTCCTCGCCCGACAGGCGATCGCAGGTCAGCAGGTAGTACTTCGCCTTGGCCATGCCGCAGAGCAGCGGCCACAGGATCACCGCATGATCGCCTGCCGCGACGCCGAGGCGGGTGTGCCCGTCGGTAATGGATACCGACTTGCCGACGATAGAGATATCAGCCAGCAGTCCGGCCACGAGGCCCGCACCAACGGCCGGGCCGTTGATCGCTGAGATGATGGGTTTGCCGCAGTTGATGATGTTGTAGACGAGATCGCGCGCTTCTTTCCACACCCGGGCGCGCACCTTCTCATCGGAGATGATCTGTTCGATCATCGAGAAATCGCCACCAGCGGAAAACGCTCGACCGTTACCGGTGAGGATCACGCAGTCGATGTCTTCGTCATCGTCGATGTCGCGCCAGATGTAGGTCAGCTCCCGGTGCCCTACTACATCGAGCGCATTGAGACGCTCAGGTTTGTTGAAGGTCAGCTTGAGCACCCGCGGCTGCGGATACTCCACCAGGAATGTCTCGTACTTGTCGTAGCGGCTCACAGAGCTCCCCCTCGTTCATTTACCGAGGGTCCATGCTACTGCAAAGCGAAGGTCACGCTCACCCTGGTTTCCGAGCTGCGTTCACCGGCGTTGTAGGTCTCGGCCGCGTCGGCCGCCATGGCCATGCGAGCTACCGGTACAGGTCGGGGCGGAGAGGTACCGCCATGCGCCGACACAGAAAGCGCATCACCCAGGGTGGCACCGAGCGCATCTGCCAGCACCTGAGCATTCCGTCGCGCGTCCCGAGCCGCTTCTTCCAGCCCCTCGCGGTAGAGCTCCCGTTCACGGCTGCTGTAGAGCTGCGGAGGCGACACCTGATTGACGCCGGTCTTCACCGCCCCTTCCAGAAGGTCGCCCAACTTGTCCAGATCCTGCAGGCGCACCGTCATGTTGCGCTCAGAGAAGTAACCGGTCAGCTCCTGACGCTCGGTGCTTTTGTTCCAGCGGTACTCCGGCCGCAGAACGGCAGCCGTGGTATCCACATGGCGATCTTCGATCCCGAGCTTTCGGGTCAGCTTCAAAACCTGGGCAACCACGCTGGCGGTTCTACTCTGAGCATCTGCCAGCACGCTGGAGCGGTTGGAGATGGCAAGGCTTACCGCGGCGCGGTCGGGCTGAAACTGAATGTTCGCCTGACCTTGAACGGAGATAGTACGCGGCGTCTCGTCCGCAACCGCCACCGGCAGGGAGAGACACAACAGTGTGCAGGACAGGATCAGAACGGCAGTGCGGACCATAGAGGGCTCCAACTCGTTAGTTGGCGCCAGTGTGCCAGCTTTAAGGGGCGCCAATGTAAAAAAGTCAACTATCCGGTACATCGCCCGTGCGGGTAAACTTGAAGCGAATCATTGAACCGGCTCAACCGATAAGAGGGGAACCATGAAAGGAACCGTGCATTACGAAGTGCGTGGCAACGTCGCGCTGCTCACCATCGACAATCCGCCCGTCAACCCGCTTTCCTCCGGCGTTCGTGCCGGTCTCGACGAAGGCGTGAAGAAAGCCGTGGCAGACGATGCCGTCGAAGCCATCGTGCTGACCGGTGCAGGTCGCGCATTCATCGCCGGTGCAGATATCTCCGAATTCGGCGGTGAAGCCAAGGGTCCGTCTCTCGGCGATTGCCTCGAACTCATGGAAAGCACCGAGAAGCCCATCGTTGCTGCCATCAACGGCACCGCATTCGGCGGCGGGCTGGAGGTTGCCCTGTGCGCCGGTTATCGGGTCGCGGCACCCTCCGCGCCGGTTGGCCTGCCCGAGGTCAAACTCGGCCTCCTGCCCGGTGCCGGTGGTACCCAGCGCCTGCCCCGACTCATCGGCGCGGAAAAAGCGCTCAACTTCATTCTTACCGGTAACCCCTGCCCGGCACCGGAAGCAAAAGCTCTGGGTATCGTCGATGAAGTCATCGAAGGCGATATCGTCGACGGTGCCATCGCTTACGCCCGGCAACTGGTTGCCGACGGCAAGGCCAACCGCCGCGTTCGCGATATCACCTACAAAGTCGAAGCAGATCGCGACAACGACGAAATTTTCGCGGCAGCACGAAAAATGGCGGCCAGCCGCATGAAGGGCCAGTTTGCACCGGAGATGATCATCCAGTGCGTGGAAGCCGCGGTGAATTCCGACAACTTCGATGCGGGGCTGGCCATCGAGCGCGAGCGCTTCACCCAGTGCCTGAACCACCCTCAGCGTGAAGCGATGATCCACATCTTCTTCGCCGAGCGTGAAGTCGCGAAAATTCCCGATATTCCGAAAGACACCCAGGTTCACAACGTACAGACCGCAGGTGTCGTTGGCTGCGGCACCATGGGCGGCGGCATCACCATGTGCTTCGCCAATGCCGGTATTCCCGTGACGGTTCTGGAGATGGACGACAAGGCACTCGAACGGGGCCTGGGCGTCATCAAGCGCAACTACGATATTCAGGCCAGCCGCGGGCGCATGACCACCGAAGAGGTGGACACCCGCATGGGCCTGATTACTGGCACCACCAACATGGAAGACCTCGGCCAGGCCGACGTCATCGTCGAGGCCATCTACGAAAACATCGACGTGAAGGTGGAGACGTTCAAGAAGCTCGATGCGGTGGCCAAGCCCGGTGCAATGCTGGCAAGCAACACCTCGTACCTGGACATCGACAAAATGGCCAACGCCACGTCGCGTCCGGAGCTGGTATGCGGCATGCACTTCTTCAGCCCGGCCAACATCATGCGCCTTCTGGAAGTGGTTCGTGGCTCCACCGCGTCCAAGGAGACCATCGCCACCGCCATGCAGCTCGGCAAGCGGCTCAACAAGATTGCGGTTCTGGCAGGCAATGCCGATGGCTTCATCGGCAACCGCATGCTCTCCGGCTATACCCGTCAGGCGGGTGAGATCATCCTGCAGGGCGCGACGCCCTATCAGGTGGACAGCGTCATTCAGGGCTTCGGCATGCCGATGGGCCCCTTCCAGATGGCCGACCTTGTCGGCCTCGATCTGGGCTGGCGCGCGCGCAAGCTGAACGGCGTGAAGCCGGAAGACGTGCCGATCACGGCGCGTGTTGCCGACAAGCTGTGTGAGCTTGAACGCTTCGGCCAGAAAAACGGCCGCGGCTACTACATCTACCCTGAAGGCAGCCGCGCCGGCCAGCCCGACCCGGAAGTGGTGGAGATCGTCGAGCAGACCTCGGCAGAGCTCGGCATCACCCGCCGCGAGATCAGCGATGAAGAGGTGCTCAAGCGCTGCTTCTACCCGCTCATCAACGAGGGCGCGCGGATTCTCGAGGAAGGCATCGCCATCCGCCCATGCGATATCGACATCGTCTACATCAACGGCTACGGCTTCCCCGCGACCGTTGGCGGGCCGATGTTCTGGGCCGACAAACAGGGGCTCGACAACATTCTCGCCGACATCAAGCGGTTCGGAGAGGAGTACGGCACCGATCGCTGGACCCCTGCCCCGCTGCTGGAGAAGCTCGTGGCAGAAGGCAAAAACTTCTCCAGCCTGCAGGGCTGATCCGTGTGGCTGAGACTGCGGCAGATCGCGCTGGTTGGCGCTGATCTGCCGGCCACCGAAGCCGCCATCTGCGACGTGCTCGGCGTCGAGGTGTGCTACCGCGACCCGGGTGTCGCCTACTTCGGCCTCGAGAACGCGTTGTTTCCCGTCGGCAATCAGATTCTGGAGGTGGTTGCGCCGACAAAGGAAGGCACCACCGCCGGGCGCTATCTCGAGCGCCGCGGTGGCGATGGCGGCTACATGGTCATCACCCAATGCGACGATCATGCGCCGCGCAAGGCGCGGGTTGAAGCCCTGGGCGTCCGCGTCGTGCATTCCTTCGAAACCCCGCACTTCAGCAACATGCAGATGCATCCGAAAGACACGGGTGGCTCTTTCTTCGAGATCGACGAAGTGCTTGCCGAGAATGCCCACGCCGAGGACGGCCCGTGGGAGCCAGCCGGCGACAACTGGCAGGCGCACAAACGCACGGAACGGGTTGCCGGCATCGTCGGCGCAGAGATTCAGGCGGACGACCCCGAAGCGGTGGCCAGACGCTGGAGCGAGATCGCCGAGATTCCTCTGACCGCATCGCTGACCCTACCGCTTGAGAACGCCGAAGTGCGCTTCGTACCCTGTACGGACGGCCGTCCGGAGGGCCTCGGCGGCATGACCATACGCTGCAACGACCGTGCTGCGATTCTGGGCGCCGCCGAAGCGAACGGTCTGCCGATCGACGGCAACACGATCACCCTGGCAGGCATCCGCATGGAGCTCATCGACTGATGGACATCACGCTCTCAGAAGAACACCAGGCGATCGCCGACAACGTCGGCAAAGTCTGCGCACAGTTCGACGACGACTACTGGAGCCGGTGCGACCAGGACGCACGGTTCCCCGAGGAATTCGTTGCGGCCATGGCCGCCGGGGGCTGGCTCGGCATTACCATGCCGGAGGCCTACGGTGGCAGCGCACGCGGAGTGACCGAAGCGGCCGTCATGATGCATACCGTCGCCCGCAGCGGCGGCGGTCAGGCCGCGGCCTCGAGCATTCATATCAATCTCTTCGGACCGCACCCCATTGTGGTGTTCGGAACCGATGAGCAGAAACAGCGCATGCTGCCGCCCATCATCGACGGCAGCCACAAGGTCTGCTTCGGCGTCACCGAGCCCAACGCCGGCCTCGATACCACCAGCATCGAGACGTTTGCCGAGAAAGTGGACGGCGGCTACCGGGTGAATGGACGTAAGATCTGGACCTCCACCGCGCAACATGCAAAAAAAATCATGCTGCTGGCGCGCACGGTGAAGAAAGAAGAGGCAAAGAAGCGCACCGACGGCCTGACGCTGTTTTTTACCGATCTGGATCGCACGTGCATCGAGGTTCAACGCATTCCGAAAATGGGTCGTGCGGCGGTAGATTCCAATGCCACGTTCATCGACAACCTGTTCGTTCCCGAAGAAGACCGCATCGGCGAGGAAGGTAAAGGTTTCCACTACCTGCTGCACAGCCTGAACCCGGAACGGATCCTCATCGCCGCTGAGGCCGTGGGCCTTGGACAGGACGCCCTGTCACGAGCTGCGCGATACGCAGGAGAGCGCGAAGTGTTCGGGCGGCCCATCGGTCAGAACCAGGGCATTCAGCACCCGCTCGCGGAGTGCTGGGCGTACCTCGAATCCGCCTACTGGCTGGCGATGAGAGCGGCCAGCCTCTACGACCAGGGCCTGCCGTGCGGCGCGGAGGCAAACGCGGCGAAATTTCTGGGTGGCAAAGCCGGCTTCAAAGCCTGCACACAAGCCATGCTCACCCATGGCGGTATGGGCTACGCCAAGGAGTATCAGATCGAGCGGCTCATGCGTGAGTCGATGATCGCGCGCATCGCACCGGTCTCGGAGCAGATGATTCTTTCGTTTCTTTCGGAAAATGTCCTGGACCTGCCCAAGTCCTACTGATACAAACAAAATTCCACACCAGAAAATCTACACGGATGTTACGAAAGCTCGCCTATGTGCTCGTCGGGCTGTTAGTTATTGCGGTTGCCGGCCACGAAGTACTGCAGTTCAGAACCGCCAGCACCCGACCGGCGATTGATGCCGATGCCGGCTACGACGTGCTTCGCACAATACCCGTGCGTGGCACCAGTCAATGGATACAGATCCGGGGCAAAAACCGCGACAACCCGCTCCTCCTCTTCCTGCATGGTGGTCCGGGCGCGCCCATGATGGCTCTGGGGCCTCAGTTCCAGAACCGCTGGGAAAGCGACTTCAACGTTGTGCACTGGGATCAGCGCGGCAGCGGCAAGACCTATTTCGAGCAGGACACGGGGCAACCCACGTTCGATGACATGCTGGCGGATGCAGAAGCCGTGGTGTCCTGGCTGCGAGAGTACAGCGGGCAGCAGAAGATCTATCTGCTCGGCCATTCCTGGGGCACGGCACTGGGCTCTCCGCTGGTCATGAAGCACCCGGAATGGTTTCACTCCTACTTCGCTACCGGGATGTTCGTCAGAGGCAACGAGAACGAATCGGTAGGCTATGCACGGACCCTGCAGATTGCCCGAGAACGCGAGGACACAGCCGGCATCAGCGCCCTGGAGCGCATCGCACCCTATCCGCTAGAGGACGGATCGCTGCCACACACGGCCCTTCTGACCCTCAGAAAATGGCAGACCCGATACGGCGTCGGCTTCAGCCACAAGCTCGGCGACAGCAGCATGACGACGTTCCTGGCCTACGGTTTTGCTTCACCGGATTACACCCTGGAAGACTTCTCTTTCTTTTTTCGCGATCTTTCCGAGCAATGGGCGCCGATAACCCGCGAACTGGCTCACTACGACATCAGCGACTACGGAACGGCTTTCGAGGTGCCGGTGGTTTTTCTGCTCGGCCGCCACGACTGGCAGACACCCAGCACGATCGCCGAGGCGTTCTTCTGGCATGAACTCGAGGCGCCTCACAAGCGCCTCGTGTGGCTGGAGTCGAGCGCTCATTTCACCTTCATGGACGAGCCGGAGATTTTCGCGCGGGAGCTACGCTCCGCCCGCAGCTTGGCCCACTAGTACAAATTCCCTCCGCTCTGAGACAAAATGCCATCAAACAACCAGGGGTAGAGATGTGAACCAACCGTTGCAGGGCATTACGGTCGTCGAGATCGACAGTTTCATGGCGGCACCCAGCGCCGGCGCCATTCTCGCCGACCTGGGCGCGGAGGTCATCAAGGTAGAACCGCCCACCGGTGACGCCATGCGCAATCTGGGCCGTTCCGCGAAGGTCGACGGCCCGCTATCGGAGTACGACCTGCAGTTCGACGTGGACAACCGCGGTAAGCGTTCGATTTCTGTTGCCCTCGACCGTGCAGAGGGCGTTGAGGTGGTGCACCGACTGGTGCGCAACGCCGATATTTTTCTGTGCAACCTGCTGATCCAGCGGCAGGAGAAGTACCGGCTCGACCCGGAGAGCCTTCTGGCAATCAACCCTAGAATCGTACACGCCACCCTCACTGGCTACGGCACCACCGGCCCCGACGCCTGGCGGCCCGGATACGACGTGACCGCCTTCTTCGGCCGGAGCGGCCTATTCGATGCGTCAAGGGAAGGCGACAAGGGCGATGTGCCCTGGGCCCGCCCCGCACAAGGTGATCACACCACCGGCCTGGCGCTCACCACCGCTATTCTGGGGGCGCTGAGGCTCGCAGAGCGGTCCGGCGAAGGTCAGGTGGTGGAAACATCTCTTTATGAAACGGCCATCTGGACGCAGGCTTCCGACTTCGCCACCACGGCCGTAGACCAGGCGCCGGTCAGGCGCCGATCGAGATCCGAAGTGCTCACCCCCACCGCCAACCGCTATCCCTGCGGTGACAACAAATGGGTGGTCTTCAACATGCTGGATCTCAAGGCCTTCGAGCGTTTGTGCAACGCCATTGGCCGAGAGGAATGGCTGGAAGACGAACGGTTCGCCACAGGCAAAGGCCGATATCAAAACATGGCCGAACTCGTTGCCGGCATCGACGAAACCCTGAAGACGAAAACCCGCGACGAGTGGGGCGAAATTTTCGACCGCAACGGGCTGATCTGGGGGCCGGTGCTGGCGCTGGAGGAAGTCGCCAAAGATGAGCATGCACACGCGATCGACATGTTTCCGCAGATTGAGCACCAGGAGATCGGCAGCTATGCCACGGTGCGCGCACCGTTCCGCTTCGCCAATGCCGACGTCGGCCCGAGAGGCCCGGCCCCCGAACTCGGTGAGCACACCCTCGAGATACTGACGAGCGCAGGCTACACCGACGAAGAGATCGAAGCCTTAAGAGGTGCCGGAGCGGTTAGCGGCTGATTCCTCTGGCTCTGGCTCTGGCTTTGGCTCTGGCACTAGCTCGTCCGGGGCCTGCGTTAGTGCAGGTTCCACACCCTCCAGAGGCTCATCGGTCTCCGTTTCGTTAACCACTGTTGCCTCTTCCGGCGCAGTCTCCGGTTCAGATGACCGAGCATTGTCAACGGAAGGCTTCACTTCGAGCAGCGGTGCGGTCACCTCGTCACCGCACAACGCCACGGCACTTTCCGCCAACTGCTGATGCAGGTCGGTATAAGATTCATTCAGACGTCGGAACTTGTCCGCGGTATCGCTGAACCGCTCGAGCACTTCCTGTTTGTAGTCGGACAGCGCTTTCTCGCTCTCTTCCAGAGCCGCGATAAGGTCCGCCTCTTTCCGGCTGCCGCCGAAGGCGAAAGTACGCAGAAGATATCCGACCAGCCCACCTACGACGAAGAGTCCAACAGCAATGGCAATCAACCATTCATTCGAAAGCACGACCTAACAATCCCATTTGTCTTGAAGAACACAGCCATCTTACAACGCCTTCAGTGCAGATTTCTGCAAAAGACCCGTATCACGCCCGTTGTATGCCAGACTTCCGCTCATGAAGATCGCATTCCTGCACACCTCGAGCGCTCAC
>JAUIKX010000085.1 GCA_030430515.1 Gammaproteobacteria bacterium
TTTCGTCGAGCACCTGTTTGGTCTCAATGGCCATATTGCTTGTGTGCATGAGCCATGAAGACAGCGAGTAGTTCGGATCGCTGTCGATGACGCCGATTGAATAGCCCATGTTGTGGATTACACCGATGATGACTTCGGCGACAGTGGTCTTTCCTGCGCCACCTTTCGTCGTTGCCAGGGTGATGATGCTCATAAGCGTTCCTCAGTAAACCTTCTTGTTATAGCCCTGTGTCTTTAGGTCGCGCCTGCCTGGCAGCTCGTACTTCCTGTTGGCTGCCGCTCTGTTCTTTAAAGATGTGGTCTTTAAAGAACTGTTCGCTGGCGATCTGCTCTCTAGCGATCTGCTCTCTAGAGATCTCAGGCCCGACAAATACATTTAACTATTGGCTTGTTTATTTGTAAATACATTCAAACAAAAAAACACAAGTTTGTAAGTATGAAGGTACATTTTTACAGTTTCTGAAGGGCTCGAAAGGCCTTGTTTGGTTTTGCGGAAGGTTCTAGGCAGAATGCCGGCACCTTTGTTTTTTCGTGTGATCAGCCTTTGCTCGGCACTGCCATCGACATTCAGAACTGGCTTGTTCGCGATCAGGAAACCGACTACGTGGATCGGCTGGCTCGCGATCGAGCCATTGGTACCAGGCTGCGGGAGCGAGCGGATGCGCAGCGTGTGCTCTCGTGGTGGGGGCTGGTTGACCTGAAAGATGATCGGCATGGGGAGGAGAGCGTTGGCGCGCGTGTTGAGAGGGCGAGATCGCAGGTTTCGATCGTTCTCGTTGCGTTCGGCGTTCTTGCGGGGTGGGGTAGCGCAAGCGCAGCGTTCGCCTACGACGGTACGGCGCCGATCAACCGGCTCCTGATACTGGCCGTTCTGGTGGCGCTGCCACTGTTCCTGGCCGTCGTGAGCCTTCTGGCGGCGCTCGCCAGGGGTGGCGGGTTAGTCGGCCTCAGTGACGCGCTCTCGCTTACAGCCATAGGTCGTTGGGGGTTGCACTGGATCAGCCGGTGGTCCAAAGGTGCGATCAGCCTTGCGCGACCGAGCACATCACGCCTGTGCTTCTGGCAGCTTTTCCTTTTATCTCAGTACTTTGCAGTTGGTTTCTTCGCTTCGCTGTTAATAGTGTCGGTGCTGAAGGTGGCCTTTACGGATCTGGCATTCGGCTGGAGCAGTACGCTGCAGCTCGATGCGGGTTCTGTGCGCTGCGCTTTCGATCTGCTGAGCTGGCCGTGGGCGGCCTGGTGGGCAGACGCCGCCCCGAGCGAGGCGCTGGTGGAGGCTTCCCGTTTTTACCGGCTCGAGAGCGGGCAGGTGGAGATGAGTCGGGCGGCTCAGCTCGGTCTGTGGTGGCCGTTCGTGCTGGCGTGCATCGTGTTCTGGGGGTTGCTGCCGCGCGTGCTCATGCTGTTGCTCGGGCGCTGGCGTCTGCGCGCCGCGGAGCACGACTTTCTGCTCGCTGATGGTGAGGTGGTGGCACTGCTCGATCGCCTCGCCGCACCGGTCATCGAGTACGGCGGTGATCGGGTGCGCTCTGATGTGCCGGAAATTGAAGGGGTTTCGCCGTCTCTGGCGATTCCGGATCCCGGGTCGGCCCGGTGGGTTTCCTGGAACGGCGCATTGAGTGCGCAGGTGCAAGAGACCTGGCTTCAGTCGCAGGGCGTCGATCCCGCGGGCTTGCTGAGCCTCAATGCGCTCGACACCGATGACGCGTTACGGCGGTCGCTTGCCGCGGTTGCCGGTGCTGATCGCGTAATCATCGCGGTCAAGGGCTGGGAGCCGCCCACTCTCGAGTTCACAGATTTTCTTCAGCTAGTGCGTCAAGTGATTGGAAATAAACCAGTTCTTATCGTGCTTCCAATTGGTGTAGCCGGCGGTGTAGACGACGGGTCACGAGAAATCTTCGCATCAGCGGTGGCTCGTCTGGACGACCCGCGCGCCTACGTTGGAGCCGCCTCATGAGCGTGCCAACCTTTGCCGTTGTCGGTCAGCCGAATAAAGGCAAGAGTTCGATCGTCGCTACTTTGGCCGAGGATGAGCGCATCGCTATTTCGCCGGTGCCCGGCACGACCCGGACCGCGGATCGTCATACGCTCAGCCTGAACGGCGAGACGCTGTATGTTCTGGTGGACACCCCAGGCTTCCAGCGGCCGAGGGCGGTGCTGGCCTGGCTGAAAGCGCGCGAAAACGATGCCAGCCAGCGACGTGATCTGGTGGCACAGTTCGTCGATGCGCATGCAAACGACGAGCGCTTTCATGATGAGTGTGAGCTGCTGCGCCCGATCCTGGCCGGCGCGGGCATACTTTACGTCGTGGACGGCGCCAAACCTTACGGCGCTGAATATGAGATCGAAATGCAGATTCTGCAGTGGACCGGGCAGCCGCGTATGGCGCTGATCAACCGGATTGGCGACGACGATTACCGGGATGAATGGCGGCGGGCGCTCGACCAGTACTTCTCCATCGTTCGGGAGTTCGACGCCGTGTCGGCTGACTTCGAAACGCGGTTGTCGTTGCTGAGCGCCTTTGCGGAGATCGATGAGTCCTGGCGGGAGAGCCTCAGCCGTGCGGTCGCGGCTTTGCGTCTGGAGTGGGACCGACGTCTGCACACCAGCGCTCGCGAGATTGCGGTTTGCCTGGCGGATTGTCTGGTGGCCGAGGAGCAGGTGCGCCTGGGTGTGGGCGACGATCGTGCTGCCAGGGAAGACGCGCTGCGCGGGAAGCTGCTCGACCGGGTGCGGGCACGCGAAGCGCGTATGCAGAAAACAATGAAGGCGATTTACCGCCATGAGCAGTCCGAACTTCAGACGTCTCAGCTCGACATGTCCGCAATCGATCTTTTTTCTGAAGAGGGCTGGGAGCTGTTCGGTCTTTCCAGGGAAAAACTGGTTGTTGCCGGGGCGCTGGGTGGTGCGGCTGCCGGTGGCGGGCTGGATCTCCTGGTGGGCGGCTCATCCCTGCTCATGGGCAGTGTGCTGGGCGGACTGTTCGGCGGTGTCAGCGCCTGGCTTGGCGGCAGCGAGATTGCCAAGGTAAAGGTGCTTGGAGAACCGCTTGGCGGAAAGCGCCTGCAGGTGGGGCCGATCACCGCAGCGAACTTTCCATGGGTGTTGCTGGGGCGGGCCGCGGCGCATCATCGTCTGGTCAGCGAACGCAATCACGCTCGCCGGGAGGCCATCTCTCTGGAGTTGAGCGCAGATCAGCATTTTATGGATGCTGTGCCCGATGTGCTGCGGCGAAGGCTTGCCAGAGCTGTATCCAAAGTGCGTAAAGGAGATGGCGGGATCGCGGAACTGTCTCAGGCCATAGAAGAGCTGCTGAAGTCCGGGCAGACCACAACGGAGAGCAATCGATGAGCAAACCCACTGACCGGTCTATTTTTCAGAATGCCTGGGTCGTGCCCGACGTGGAGGCCGCCGCCATGCGGTGGGTAAGAGAGATGGGTGTCGGTCCGTTTTTCGTGATCGAGTATCCGGGAACCTTCCGCAGCCTGACGTACCGAGGTGAACCGGCCGAACTCAAGATGACGGTGGCACTGGCTCAGGCCGGACCGACGCAGATCGAGCTGATACAACCTCATGTTGAAAGCTGCGTGTACCACGACAGCGTGCCCGTCGGGCAGAGCGGCTTTCACCATGTGTGTGTCTGGACCCATGATATGGTTGCCGATACGGCGTATTTCGAGGGTCTCGGTTACGACCTGGTCTGTCACGGACAGACCAGCCGCTCGGAGTTCGGCTACTTCGATACGCGGCCGCTCATGGGTTGCATGCTCGAGGTTGTGGGTTATAACGAAGCGGTGGTCGAGCGCTTCGCAGAGATCGCCCGGGCCGCAGAAGGCTGGAACGGCAAAGAACCGCTGAGGAGCTGAGGAGCTGAGATGAAACTCGAGAAAGCCGGCAACGTCGGTGCGTTCGTGCGGGAAGTGGACCTGCGTCGTATCGACGCCGGGGTCGTGTCGGAGCTGCGCGAAGCGTTTGCGGAGTTTGAAGTGCTGTTCTTCCGCGATCAGCATCTCAGCGAAGACGAGCACATTGCGCTGGCTGAGGCGTTTGGCGAGATCAACATCAACCGCTTTTTTCAGGCGGTAGACGGCTATCCGCAGATTGCCGAAGTTCGGAAGGAACCTGACCAGCAGGCCAATATCGGAGGCGGTTGGCATACAGACCACTCGTACGATCAGGTGCCGGCACTCGGTTCCATGCTCTATGCCCGGGAGGTGCCGATAGTGGGTGGGGACACCCTGTTTGCGAGCATGTCGGCCGCATACGAAGGCCTGTCCGCAGGGCTGAAAGAAACGCTCGCGGGCCTCCGGGCGGTGCATTCATCGCGACACGTTTTCGGTGCTGCGGCACAGCGCGAAATGGGGACTCAGGGGCGGATCGGCAATGCTGAGGCAGCGACTCAGGACGCGCTTCATCCGTTGATCATCCGGCACCCGCTTTCAGGCAGGCCCTGTCTGTACGTCAATCCGGCGTTCACGGTATGCATAGAGGGATGGACGCCGGAAGAGTCATCTGCGCTGCTCGGTTATCTCTATCAGTGGTCCGCGCGTCCGGAACACACCTACCGGCTGCAGTGGCAGCCCGGAACGCTGGCGTTCTGGGACAACCGTGCAACGTGGCACTGGGCGGTGAACGATTACCAGGGCGAGCGGCGCCTGATGCACCGCATCACCCTCGAGGGAGAGGCGCTGGCCGGCCTTTAGAGGATTTCCAGCTCCGGAATCGGCACGACGAACTTGCCGCCCCATTCGCGGATCGAGGCGAGCTGGGTCATGATTTCGTCTTTGACGTTCCACGGCAGAATCACGACGTAGTCCGGCTTGTCGGCGAGCAGTTCTTCGGGGCTCCTGATCGGCAGGTGGCTGCCGGGCAGGTACAGGCCCTGTTTGTGCGGAGAGCGGTCGGCGGTATAGGCCAGAAGCTCAGGCGTGATATCGCAGTAGTTGAGCAGCGTATTACCTTTGGCGGGAGCGCCGTAGGCGACTGCTTTCTTGCCTTCGGCTTTCGCTTCTTTCAGAAACTTGAGCAGGTTGTCACGGATGCCCTCGACTCTGGACGCAAAGGCCTTGTAGGGCTCCAGGGTCATCAGGCCGGCGGCGCGTTCTTTCTCCAGAACCCGGGCGACGTTATCGCTATCGGCGTGAGGCGCATCTTTATGGCAGATGTAGAAGCGGATGGAGCCGCCGTGGGCGTCGATCTCGTCGACATCGAATACCCTCAGTCCATGCGCTTCCATGATCTTCTGTGTGACGAAAAGCGAGTGGTAGAAAAAGTGCTCATGATAGATCGTGTCGAACAGGGTGTTTTCGAGCATCTTCAGAAGGTGCGCCACCTCTATGGTGATCACCCCTTCAGGTTTCAGGGCGCAGCGGAAGCCCTCAACGAAGTCGTTGATCGTCGGCACGTGTGCGTAGACATTGTTGGCCAGCATAAAGTCCGCCTTGCCGTACTCGCTGACGGTGGCGTTGGCGCTTTCTTCGCCCCAGAAACAGACCCTGGTCGGTACGCCACCTTCTTCGGCCACCTTGGCGACATTGGCAGCAGGTTCGATGCCGAGGCAGGGGATATTCTTCGCCACAAAGTTTTTGAGCAGGTAGCCGTCATTGCTGGCCACCTCCATCACGAAGCTGTCGGAATTCAGCCCGAAGCGCTCGACGACGTTATCGACATGTTTGCGGGCATGTTCCAGAAAGAAATCGGAGAACGATGAGAAGTAGGCGTAGTCGGAGAAAATCTCTTCCGACGTGGCCACCACTTCGATCTGGCAGAGCATGCTCGAGCGGGAAACGTAGAGATCCAGCGGAAACTTCGGTTCGTTCTGATCCAGCTGGTCCTCTCGCAGGTAGGCGTTGGAGAGTGGTTGCTTGCCCAGCGAGAGAATGAGCTCGAGATCGTCTGCACCGGTGAAGCAGCAGCGGTTACTCATGGCGTGTCCGTCCTTATATACCGTTTAGCGCATTGGCTTATCCAGCGGCAAATCATACCAGCAGGCCGGGACTCATCGGTCTGCGGGATGAGCCCTGCGTCACGAAATATGGCATCTGTTGTATGCTTACTGGCAACGAAAAATGCCGGAGGGGGCGATTGTCGTGAGGGTCATCTTTATATTGGCAGGTATGTTGCTGCTCGCAGGGTGCGGGAAAGAGGAAAAATCGCCTCCAGAAGAAGGCGCAGCTATGGCAGAAGCGGAGTCTGGATTATCCTCGCCGCAGCCAGTTGCCGAACGTCGGGCGCTCTTCGGCGACCTGCACGTCCACACGCAGCTGTCGTTTGATGCCTTTATCTTCGGCACCCGAAGCACCCCTGATTCGGCATATGCTTTTGCCAAAGGGGAGGCGATTGACCACCCGGCAGGCTTTGAGATGCAGCTCGGCGCGCCGCTGGATTTTCTCGGTGTGACCGACCATGCCATGTACATGGGCATGTTGCCGGCGATGAGCGATGCTGAAAGCCTGGTGGGGCAGCATCCGATCTCCGTAGGCATTCGCGAAGCGGCCGGTCCGCAGGAGCGGCTCGCGGCGTTTCAGAAGATGTTTCCCTATCTGCGCAAGCAGCTCGATGGGCCCGATGACCTTCTGGATCCGGATATCGTCCGCTCCGCCTGGGAGACCACTGTGGCGGCAGCCGAGCGGCATAACGAACCCGGTGCGTTCACGACGTTTGTCGCATACGAGTACACGGCCTCCGGCGCTGAGCGTGAGAACCTGCATCGCAACGTGGTGTTTGAAGGGGCTGCGCCGGACATACCGTTTTCGAGTATGGATTCGTCGAATCCCGAAGATCTCTGGGACTGGCTCGATGCTCAACGTGAGCAGGGTGTTGAGGGCCTGGCCATTCCGCACAACTCCAACGGTTCGGATGGTCTGATGTTCGAGCTGGCGCAAACCGACGGATCGCCGATGGATGTGACCTACGCCGAGCAGCGCATGCGTAACGAGCCGCTGGTCGAGGTGACTCAGGTCAAAGGCACCTCCGACACCCACCCACTCCTGTCGCCGAATGACGAGTGGGCGGACTTCGAGCTGATGCAGGTGAAGGTGGCAACGGTCATTCCCAGCCAGGCTGAGGGAAGCTATGTGCGTGAGGCCTATGGTAATGGCCTTGCGATGCAGGAAGAGAGCGGCTTCAACCCCTACAAATTCGGCCTCATCGGTTCGTCGGACACCCATGTGGGGGCGGGGTCTTTCGATGAAGACAACTACTGGAGCAAGGTCGGAATCGTCGACGCCACGCCGCAGCAGCGGGGATCCGTACCGCTGGATGAACCCGACAGCGAAGGCAATCGCTATGCGGGTGGCGACATCGCTTCCTTCTCCGAGTGGGGTGCATCCGGTCTGGCCGGAGTCTGGGCCGAGGAAAACACCCGCGAGTCGATCTATGCGGCATTTCGGCGCAAGGAAGCGTTTGCGACGTCCGGTCCGCGTATGAAAGTGCGTTTCTTCGCAGGTTACGACATCGCTGACAAGACGTCAGGTGCGGATCGCATTGCCAGGCTTTACGACGACGCGGTGCCCATGGGCGCCGACCTGCTGGCAGATGGCGTAAAGCAGCCTGAGTTTTTCGTCTGGGCCTCGCGTGACGCGGGCTCGGCGCCGTTGCAGCGGCTTCAGGTGATCAAGGGCTGGGTCGAAGAAGGTGAACGGCAGGAGATGGTTTTTGATGTAGCCTGCTCAGACGGCCTGACCGTCGACCCGAAAACGCATCGTTGCCCTGACAATGGTGCCGAGGTGAATCCGGCGGATTGCAGCATATCCAGCGACCGGGGCGCGGCGGAGCTCGAAGCCGTGTGGCAGGATCCGACGTTCGACGCCGGCCAGCATGCGTTTTACTACGTGCGCGCGCTCGAGAACCCTACCTGCCGCTGGTCGACCTGGGATGCCGTGCGTGCAGGTGTTGCACCGCGCGAAGATCTGCACGCGACCATTCAGGAGCGGGTCTGGTCTTCTCCAGTGTGGTACGTGCCCCAGACTTGAGCCGTCAGGCGGCTTCGAATCCTTCGTAGCCGCCTTTTGCAACAGCCTCACACTTCTCCGCATAGGCCGGAAAGCCGAGGTAGGGCATGAACACCCTCGGTTTGCCGGGCACGTTGGCACCCAGGTACCAGGAATTGCAGCGGGGGTAGAGGGACAGATCGCCGATTTCGTTGACGTGTTCTACCCAGGCATTCTGTGCGGCCAGGGTGGCGTTCACGGTGTGTTTGCCGCTCTGTTTCATCCACCGGACGCAGTCCGCGATCCATTCCACGTGGTGCTCGATGGACGGCAGCATGTTGGTGAGCACCGAGGGGCTACCCGGGCCGGTGATCATGAACAGGTTCGGAAAGCCGCTGACGCAGAGGCCCAGATACGTTTTCGGGCCCTCTGACCAAGCCTCACTCAGCGATTTTCCTTCGGTTCCGCGGATATCGATCCGGCTCATTGCGCCGGTCATGGCGTCGAACCCTGTAGCGAAAACAATGATGTCCACGGCGTGCAGTTCGCCCCCGGCAACGATGCCTGCGGGTTCGATACGGTCGATGGGTTGCTCGTCGATGCTGACGAGGGAAACGTTCGGCCGGTTGAACGTGGCGTAGTAGTTGGTGTCAACGCAGAGACGCTTGCAGCCGACGACCCCATTCGGTTTCAGTTTGTCGGCGATGTTCGGGTCTTCGACAATGTCGTCGATCTTGCCGTGTACAAAACGGGCAGCGGTCGCGTTGGCCTGGGCGTCGAACATCAGATCGGCAAACGAGGCCATGAACGGCAAGCCGCCTGCTGCCCAGCGCGCTTCGTATTCCTGCTCACGCAGTTCCGGCGGCGTGTCCAGTGCGTTCGCCTCGTTGTAGCGGAAGTTGGCGTGGAATGCCGTGTCGCGCATGGCTTTGCGGAACTCTTTGTAAACGGATTTCCGCTCGCTCACTTCTGTCTCGGTCAGCGGGCGGTTGTGAGCCGGCACGGAAAAATTGGGCGTGCGCTGAAACACGGTCAGGTGGTCAGCCTCTTGCGCGATCAGAGGGATGCTCTGAATGCCCGAGCTGCCTGTGCCGATCACGGCCACGCGTTTGCCCTGGAAATCGACGCCGTCTTTAGGCCACAGACCCGTGTGGTAGGTGGCGCCACCAAAAGACTCACGCCCTTCGATCTCCGGAAGGTTGGCTGACGACAGGCAACCGGTAGCCATCACCACATGCCGGGCAATGTAGCTGGCGCCATCCTCGGTCGTCACCTGCCACTTCTTCTGCTCATCGTCGAAGTGAGCACTGGTGACCCTCGTTTCCAATTGGATGTCGCGGCGCAGATCGAAACGATCGGCAACATGGTTGATGTAGCGCAGTATCTCCGGCTGCGTGGCGTACTTCTCGCTCCAGGTCCACTCCTGCTGCAGGGCTTCATCGAACTGGTAGGAGTACTCCATGCTTTCGATGTCGCAGCGGGCGCCCGGGTAGCGGTTCCAGAACCAGGTGCCGCCCACGCCGTCACCGGCTTCGAAGACCCGGACCTCGAGTCCGAGGCTGCGCAGCTTGTGCAGCGTGTAGAGCCCGCCGAATCCCGCTCCCACGACGATCGCATCGAATATCCGCTTACTGTCCATCTGGCCCCTCAGCAATTTCTCTCTTGAGGAACGCTAACAGTTCTGCGCTTGCGATTGAACTCGGCCGCCGGGTTCGGTCTGCTCCATGAGATAGCTGGAGAGTCCCTCAGGCCAGTCGGTGATCAGCTTGCGGAATGTGAGCAGGTCGTTGCCGAAGAGTGCGCGGGTCGCTTCCTCGAAAGAAGGCAGGTTGCCGCCCACCGCCGACATCACCTTCCACAATGCCTCGGGCTCCACCCGGCTCACCGCCGACGGGTCATCCTTCATGGCCTGCTCTACCAGGGCGCGCAGAACCACAGAGGGGCTGCGTCCCTGACCTGCCAGCCACTGCCAGTGCCTGGGCAGGAGGGTCACTTCTTTGCTGGTGACCCCGAGTTTCGGGCGCCCGCGGCCTTTCGTCGACGGGGTGGCCCGGTCGATTACGTCCTCGAGCGAACCGCGAAAATCGAAATCCCGCTGCAGCCCGCTTTTGACTTCGAAGATCAGAATCTGTGCGGCATTGATATGTTCATCGATGCGCTTTTTCGCTTCAGCCAGGGTTTCTTCCAATGGCCCCTGCGCGATGCGTGCTCCCTCGAGGAACGCGACATGTTCTTGCATGATTTATTATCCGGGTAAAAATAGAATAATACCCGGGTAATAATGTCCGTCAAGCTATTTTGCCGGGCTGATCCGCCTGTCGTGGCGCTGCTCCAGAACGTCCAGCCGTTCCGCAATGATCCCGGAGCGCAGCTCGTCTTTGTCGCTGAGCACGAGCCAATGGTCTGATGCAGGCCGGTAGGCGAACCACTGCTCGAGCCCCTCGACCTTCGGCCGTCCCGTTCGGGCAAATTCCACCCAGTAGCTGCCCATCCGGGTGCTCAGGTTGCGGATGGCGGGATTTTCATCCTGGCCGCCGCCGAACAGTATGTAGGCGTCGTATCCATGCGGGGTTCCCGGCCAGCCGGGTTGGCGCTGATTCTCGGCCAGATCGATGTAGTAGAGGTACGCGGACGACTTCTTGCGGCTCATGGCGGCGCCGAGCCGACGGCTTGCGAGCAGGTAGCGGTTGTCGCCGAATACCCTCTGCAGGCCGAAGGATTCGCTGACGGCAAAGTCGTCGGCATACGCGTTCCTCAGCGTTGCAAGATCCTCGCCGAGTATTTCGCTGAAGCGCGCCTCGCTGAAGCCGGACCGCGGCATGACGGCGCCTTCGAAGCTGTTGCCTCCGGTCATGAACGGCACGTCGGCCTGTTCGCCGCGGTCAAAGAGGATTGCGGGTTCTTCGCGAAGGGTGGTGCCATCGACGATGGGCACATGAAAGCCATCCACAGCTTCGACGAGCGCCTGTGCATCGAGGCGCTGCAGGGTTCTGCGGCTCTGCTTTTTGTCCGTCACCCGGGCAACGATCTGCTGTGCGATGGCTTCCGCGTTGTCGGCGGATCCAAGGTCCATGCCGAGCGGTGCCGGTTCAGGCGCATGCTGGCTGCGCGGCAGTGCCCAGGTGGCATAACCGCTCTGGGCGATTGCGCGATGGAAGAGTCCCTGGGCAGCGTCGTTGACCATCAGCAGGTCGACCGCCATACCACCGGCGGATACGCCGAAAATGGTGATTTTGTGGGGACTGCCGCCGAATGAGGAGATGTTGTCACGCACCCACTGAAGGCCTGCGACCATGTCCATCAACCCGACGTTCGCCTCTTTGTTTTTCAGGGCTGGATGGGCCAGGAAACCCAGCGGACCGAGGCGGTAGTTGATGGATACCACTACCACGTTCTGTCGGGCCAGCACTTCACCGGGAATCTGATTGCTGCCGAACCGGAAACCGCCGCCGTGTATCCACACCATTACGGGCCGGGCACGATCGTCGATGCCCGGCGTCCAGACGTTCAGGTTCAGGCAGTCCTCGCTGGTTGGACCGACGTCCTGACCTGAACCTTCAGGTTGCGGGCAGGCCGGGCCATAGTTGCTCGCATCGATCTCCTGCCTGGCGCGTTTTACCGGCTTCGGCGGTGTCCACCTCTGGCGCCCGCTCGTGTCCTGGGCGAAGGGAATGCCCTTGAAGGCGATCACGCCGTTCTCTGCGGAGCCCCTGACAGTGCCGCTGGTCGTATCGACGGCTTTGGCGGTCGCGTTGGCGCCTGAAAGAGCGCATGCAATTGCGATCAGCAGCGCTATGGTGGTCCGTTGGATCATCTGCCCTCCCGGTGGGTGATCTGAGGTGGGACCATGGTACGCTCGCAGCGTAAATCGTCACAGTGCATTAGGGAGGAGAGACGGGTTATGGCACAGGTCATGGATCAGGAGATGGATCACAGCGCTTCATTCGATGTGATCATCGTCGGCGCGGGATTTGCCGGTATGTACATGCTCCACCGGCTCCGCGAGCAGGGCATGACTGCGCGGATCTACGAGAAAGCGGACAACGTTGGCGGCACCTGGTACTGGAACCGCTATCCCGGGGCGCGTTGTGATGCGGAGAGTCTGGCCTACTCGTTTTCTTTCGACCCGGAACTCGAGCAGGAGTGGGAGTGGTCCGAACGATACGCAACCCAGCCGGAAATCCTCCGCTACGCCGAGCACGTTGCCGAACGGTTCGATCTGCGCCGTGACATCCGCTTCGAGCGCACCGTCGAGTCGGTGCACTACCAGGATTCAAAAGGGCTCTGGCGGGTGGCAACAGATGCTGGCGATCAGGCCGAAGCGCGGTTCGTCGTCATGGCCACGGGTTGCCTGTCGAAGCCGATGACGCCCGACATCCCCGGGCTGGCGGATTATCAGGGCG
>JAUIKX010000368.1 GCA_030430515.1 Gammaproteobacteria bacterium
TGTCGTGCTTCGAGGTGGCGCTGCTGGCGCCGGAACATTGCGAAACCGAGCATCTGTCGGAGTACCTGCTGGGCTTCATCGCCAATGCGCTCAACAAAGCCACCCGTCAGAGTCTACCGGTGACCCGGGTCTCCTTCACGCATCCGGCAACCAAGCCAACCGTACCCGTCGCGGAAGCGTTTGGTGCACCTGTGGTGTTTGGCGCCCGGCACAATGCGCTCCATTTTGACGAGACCTTTCTGGATGTACCGCTGTATACGCGTAACGCGCTGGTATTCGATATGACATGCAACACGTTGCGCAGCATGTATACCACGGAGGGTGAACACTACGACTTCATGGAGGCAGTGCGCCGACAGGTGCTGCTGCAGTTCCGGGAAAGCAACCCGACGGTAGCGACCGTGGCTGAAGCTCTGCAGATCTCTCCGCGAACACTGCGCCGTCGCCTGGCCGAGCAGGGGCTGAAGCTGCAGGATGTCAAGAACGATGCCCGCTCGCAGCGGGCGCGTTTCTATCTGCAGAAAACGGCGCTCCCCCTCACCGATATCGCTCTCGAACTCGGCTTCTCGGAGCTCAGCGCCTTCAGCCGCGCATTCAAGTCCTGGACCGGAGAGACGCCGCAGGGGTGCCGGGAAGCAGAAAAAGGCTAGCGGTCAACTGAATGGCCGTTTTGGTCAATACGAGTGGCCGGTGAAGCTTTAGCTTCTTGCCATAGGGGAAAACCGAGAGCCTGGGGTATGAAGCGAATCCTGATCTGTGTGCTGGCGTTGATATTGTCTGCTTGTGCATCGACCACCATCGAGCCGGCGGATCAGCTTTACGTCAATGGCAGCGTCTACACCGTCGACGAAAACGACCGCTGGTTCGCAGGCTTTGCGGTGCGCGATGGCGAAATCGTTGCGCTGGCGGATGATGACCTTGAGCAATATCGAGGAGCTTCCACTCAAGTTATTGATCTTGAGGGAAGATTTGTCATGCCTGGCATCCAGGATATGCACCTGCATCCCGTGGATGGCGGTCTCGCTGGTCGCTTTGAGTGCACCTTTCCCGACACCCTTACCGCGGAGGAAATCGTCGCGTTCGTCGCCGGATGTATTGATGAGGCGGAGCCTGGCGAATGGATTCAGGGTGGCCAGTGGGGGCCGCTCCTGGAGATTCAGAATCCCGAGGGGCTGCTCGCCATGCTCGATGCCGTGAGCCCTGACAACCCGGTATTTCTCATGGACTGGTCGGTGCACAACGCTTGGCTGAACAGCCTCGCTTTCGAAGCCGTTGGCATCGACGCCACCAGTGCGGCGCCAAAGGGTGGTGTGATCGGCAAGGATGAGGACGGCTCGCTGAGCGGCATCCTCTACGACAACGCCGCCTATGTGGCGCGCAACAGGATCCCAGCTTATTCCACTGAGCAGGTGGCTGAGGCCATCACGTTCAGCATCGAACGGATGCTCGGCCATGGCATCACCTCGATGAAGGACGCCATCGTCACCCGGCGCAACCTGCTCGGCTATCAGCACCTCGCTGAGCAGGGCGAGCTGAGCATGCGGGTCAAAGGGGCGCTTGCCTGGAAGAGTGCCTGGTCCCGAAGCCACGAAGATGAGATTGAGCTGACCGATACCCACGAGGCGCTCGATCGCGATCGTTTCGATGCAGGCTTCGCGAAGATCATGCTCGACGGTATACCGCCCACTTACACCGCGGCGGTTCTCGAGCCCTACAATGCCACACCGGAATTCGGTGACGCGCATACCGGCAAGCTGATGCACGACCCTGAAACCCTGGCCCGGGATGTGACCGCGCTTGATGCGAAAGGGCTGACGGTAAAAATTCACGCGACCGGCGACCGCTCGGTGCGTGTAGCGCTTGACGCTTTCGAAGCGGCACGTGAGGCAAATGGCCCGAGCGGCTTGCGCCACGAGATTTCTCACGCGGAGATGATTCATCCCGACGATCTGCCGCGCTTTGCCGAACTCAACGTTGCCGCGGAGATGTGTCCGATCCTCTGGTATCCGGGGCCAGCGGTGCAGGCCATGGAGATGGCACTTGGCGAGCGGGCACAGCGTTTCTGGCCGGTGAAGTCGTTTGTCGAATCAGGGGCGCTGGTTTTCTACGGCTCCGACTGGCCGAGCGTGGTACCGGACACGAACCCATGGCCGGGCATTGAGGCGATGGTCAGCCGCGAAGATCCGTACGGTCAGTTTGAAGGCGAGTTCTGGCCGGAGCAGGCGGTGGATCATCGCCTCAATGCCCGGCCA